>NZ_NWSW01000022.1:0-136983 GCF_002531805.1 Rhizobium sp. M1
TGGTGCCGGCCCCATCGATCGTCCCGCCGCTCCAGGCGAAGGACGACCCAATGGTTGCGCTGTTGTTCACTGCGAACGTGCCCCCGCCGAAGTCCAGGGACCCGATGGTCGCATTTCTGGTCGAGAATGACGAACTATTGGTCACCAGCAGACCGGCAGTTGTAGCGTCGTTTTCAATATCAAGCTGCTGGAAGTTCAGTGCGACGATAGCCGAACTATTGAGCCCAAGTATGCTGACAGGTGTGCCGAACGCGAGCGCGACTGTCTCGGTGGCCGGCAGGCCGATAAAGACATCGTCGTCTACGCCGGGCACCGATCCGGTGTTCCAATTTGCGTTGGCGAACCAGTCACCACCGCTTTCAGATGCCCACTCCACCGAGAATGTACCAATCGTGAAGTGCGTGTCTTCGATGTCGTTACCCAGGGAATTTCCGGCAAGGTCCCGGACGAGGTCCCACGACGAGCGGATGATGTAATCGCCGACCTCTAGCGCCGCCACCGTGAACTGCACCGTGCGGCCCCCGTCGCGCAGCAGTGTACTGATGGGAGCGATGACATTGCCCTCGGCGTCAATCAGCGTGAACGCGCCATTCGTGAGCACATCGTCGCGAATGGGTTCAGAGAATGTCGCTCGGAAGGTTCGGAACGATGGCCCGACTAACGCACCGTCAGTAATATTGGCGGTGACCAGCGACGGTCCCACGATGTCCGGCACAAGCTCGATTGTCACCAACTGCGACAGGCCGACATTGCCGCCAGTATCGGTTGCGCGCACTTGCAGCGTTACTGTTTCTCCGCCGTTCGCCGCAATCGTCGGCAGTGCCGCTCTGAGGTCGAACGGATATGATGAATCCAGCCTCGCCGCCTCGCCGTTGACGAGCAGTTCAAGGGTACGGACTTGCACGTCGTCGGTTACCGTTACGCCAAAGGGGATCGTCTGGCCCTCCTGAACCTGGAGCCCGTCCGTAACAGGATCAAGGTCCGCGACGACCGAGTTCAGAGCGACGGTCGGCGCCACGCCTTGGGCGTCGAACGGCAGATAGTTGACGACCTGCAACTTGCCATCGGCTGTCGCAACAAAGGCGAGGCCATTGCCGATCACAACGGCGTTTGGCGTACTGGCAAGGACAACGCGAGTGACAAAGTCCCCGGTGTTGGCGGCGTCGTCGGTGCGCACGATGTCGAGCGCATTCTGACCAAAAGCCCCACCAGGATTCCCAACGAGGATACCCAAGCCGGAACCGTTGAGGGCGATCGCGGTACCCGCAAGGCTGGTGTCGTCGGCGTTGCTGATCAAGGTCGGCGCCGTTGGATCGCTGACGTCCACCGTGGCAAAGCCGCCGTTAAAGCCGTTGGTCGTTGGGATATAGAGCACCCCATCGGCGACAAAGAGCTGTCGGTCTGTTCCAGCCAGTCCAGCCAGGCTTGGCTCCGATGCTGAACCACGAAGAACCAGAATTCCCGCATTCGCCTCATAGATGCGCAGAGTTGCGGACGAGTCGGCAACGTAAAGCATGTTGCCTTCATGAACGACGTCCACGATCGTCGTTCCCGCAGGCAGGTTCAGCACCTGCAAAACATCGCCCGATGCAACGTCGATCGCCTGGAGGGTTGAGCCGATCGCCGCGAAGGCGACACTGTCAACGATCTCGACTTCTATTGCGTTACCGGGGATTGTTCGAATGACGACGGGCGCGGCAGGGTTGGAAACGTCGACAAAGACGAGCCCTCCGGTTTCGGTCGCAACAGCCGCGACCTCCTGCGTCGTGTCGATCGCAACGTCGCGCGCGTTTCCGGGCAGGGCGACGATGGCGCTTACCGTGGGCGAGAAGGCTTTGGCGATATTGACGATAGCGAGGCCCGCGGTACCAAGCGCGACGAAGGCGGTGGGGCCTTCGATTACAAGAGCGCGACCGACACTGGCAGCGCCGCCAGACAGGTTGGTGAAGTCGACAGACGAGAGGATACCTGTGGTGACCAGCAGACCATCAAGGGGGTTGGTCCCAGCATCGAGCTCCGAGCCGTCAGAAACCCCGTCTCCATCAGTGTCCGCGAGAGACGCCGACGTACCAACCGTATGCTCGGCTATGTCCGCCAAACCATCGGCGTCGCTGTCAACCTCGCCGTCCAGCCCTGCAAAGACAGGGAGAGGCAGTTTTGTAATTGCTCCCGACGTCTCCGTAATGAATTCCGCACGGCCCCAAATGCCCAGTTCGTGATCGTAGATCGAAATGGTAAGCGCGACTTCTGACGGGAGAAACGCATCTATGCCGCCACTTCCATCAGTAAAACCTCTGAGTGCAAAGTCAGACCCTTCAATTAAGTAAGGCGCATTAGCCGGTAGACCAGCAACGCTGATCAAGAAGATAGATGCGCTCGACGCCGCATCGACAGAGACATCTATTATGTCACCAATGCCGGCTACCGCTGCCGCAAAGACACCACCCTCTTCAAGCTCAATCAAGAAAGTTGGCAACAATTCCTGTGCCGATTTCAAATGCTCCCTAAGCTCATTGAGCTGCTTAGGGCTATAAATATCTTCAAGAGCACGATCATCATCGTTAGAAACCAGAGAAAATTCTACAATTTGCTCATTTGTTCGATTATTCAATTCTCCAAGCTTTATTATGAAATTTATAGAGTCAAAGATCTTATCTATAGCGGCAAAAGTCGCCTTGATTGCAATTTTCTCGACCAAATTTTCAGCAAGATTAATAGTATTCTTTACGTTGGAGATGGTGAACGAGGTAGCTCTAAGAGCGGCAAGCGCCCCAATCAGGCTAGGATTTGGACATTCAGGATCTCGAAGTGCCTCTAGCGTCTCAATCGCTGTATTAATCGTACCCTCGGTACCGGCAACGACCGCCTTACCTTTACTAATCACTCCCGTCTTTACGCCTTCGATGGCAACTTCGACCGCTTGCTTTGCTACAGCCCTAGCAGCATCGGCTGCTTCAAACCTTTCTTTTGCAACGGCATACTTGTCCGCACCGTCAGAAACATTGAAGAGATCTATAACTTCTTTTATCAGAGTTCTAATGTTGAGTGCGGCGTCTAATGCAGCATTCACTATCGGACCAACTTTGCCCAATTCTACGAGGACATTCTTAAGTCCTACAGTCGCAGCTTCAGCAATTTTGACATACTCTTCGAAGGTGACATTTTCCTGCTCACACGGCGGGGGCGGCTCCTCTGGTCCCTCCGTGGGTGTTCCTGGAGGGGTCAAACCGTGCCAGCCGGGCTTGGTTATCCCGGTTCCCGGATCCGTTGTAACCGACAACCCGTCGGCCGAAACAGTCGCGGTTCCCTCAATCACCAACCGCCCTGTCGTATGATCAAACGACAAAAAGTTCAGCTTCGTACCGGGCGCCGAATTGAAAATGTTGGGCAATGTTAGTTGCGCCGGCGTGGTGAACACCGCGGCATCTGGGGCTTGGATGGTGATGTCGAAAGTATGCTGCAACAGGCCCGGTGGCAGCATTTCGCGCACCAGCTCAGGCGGCACGGTCGAAATGCCGACCTGTGCGTTCGTCAGGATGTTGCCGTCCGCGTCGACCAGGCTACCGCCGGTAACGACCAGCTTGACCTCGGATCGCTGCTCCGGCGTGATGTTGGAGGCACCCACGGCAGGCAGATCGATCTCAGTGGTGCCAGTGTCGGACACGGTCTGGAAGATCGAGGTTGGAATGCGCGGAAGGTAGACCTCGCCGCGGTGCAGATTAGCCAGTTGCTGGTCCAGCGTACCCATCGAGCCCATGACGGTATTGGCGATGCCAGGCCTGACGTTTAGGTCCATGACCATCTCGGGAAAGAAGGCCCCGTCCGGCGCGTTGGTGGCGGTGCGCCCATCAATCGCCAGTTTCACATTGCCGGTCGGCACGTCCGTTAGCGTGAAGTTGCCCTGGGCGTCTGTAAAGACAGCCTGGTCCTCAAGGCCAAGAATCCAGACCCTGGCATTGGCAATCCGCTCAAGAAACGCGTCGTCAGCCGTGCGAATGACCCCATCCGGTCCTGCCCGCATGTCGTCAAAAGTCATCGGTTTGAGATCAACACCAGGGCCAACCACGAAGCCCGTAACGCTCGTACCCGGCACCGTGGAAAGACTGACCGTGGTGAAGCTGGTTTCGAGGTCGCCCCCCGCTGTCCCATCCATGTCCGCATCGAGAGCCGCGCCGTCCGCGGCCGCGCGGATGGCGCCGCCATCGACATGCACTTTGATCGTGCTGCCGCCCGGAAGGGTGCCTTCAACGAAAAGCCAGGCGCTGAGACCATCGCTCGCGGGAACAATTTTGGTCGGGATTGTTGCGCCGGTAGCATCGCTCAGGAAGAGGCTTTGGGCCGTCAGGGTCGAGACATCAACGGCTCGCGAGAAAGAGACGTACGGCCGAAAAGTCGCCCCAACTTCGCCTGTCCCGTCTTTGGGATTAACTTCCAGTATTGTAAATGGGATAAGCGCACCTAGACCTACGCCACGGTCGAGAACAGAGGAATGCCCGGCCGCATCAGTGGCTGTCATTCTAATCAGATGATCGCCAGCCGAAAGTGGGCTAAGCGCCAGGGCAGTGTCGAAGGCTCCGGTGGCGGGATTGAACGAGATCGGCACGGCCGGGCCATTGTCGATTTGATAGGTGAGCGCGACGATGTCGGACCCGGTTCCGTTCACCGTACCGGAAAGCCGGCTGGCTGGCGTCAGGGCATCGCCGTCGAGGAGGCTCTTGAGATCGATGATCGGATCGACGGTATCCAAGATGAAATCAAAGGCGACGGCGTTGGCCGCATTGCCGGCATGGTCGTTTGCAGAGAAAACTAGGACGTGGGAGCCGTCGTCGGAGCCATCCGCGGCAAGGCCGCTCGGCAAGCTGAAGCGACCATCCGCTCCAATAGTAACCGCAGTCGCGGCACCGCCGTCCAGCGAAACCAATAGTTGTTCGACGCCCGACATGTTGTCGAGAGCGTAGCCGGAAATGGTTGGACCGTGGTCATCTACGAGCCCTGCGGCCTGGTCGATTATAATCTTGGGACCGGCGCTATCTTCTGTTGTGGAGAATTGGTCCAAGACCCAATTTCCCACCTTCGCTCCAAGGGTTTGCCCGCCTTGGTTTGAAAATTCGTAGTGAAGACCGCCATAGATCCGGCTTCGGCCTGCCTCCGACGCCGCGTCCCAGAAGCTATCGAAATTGCGCGTCACCCCAAGCAAGCCACTGCTCGTGGAAGAGAATGCGTAGTCGTCGCCGAACAGACTGGTGAGGACTGCTGCCGCGGCTGCGCTATATGTGGAATGGCCCGATACATATTCTGGGAAGGGAGGTGTAATCAGCAGTGGCTGCCAGTCGTCGTCATCCAGCGTCGCTGCGTTGTCGTCAAACTCGGCGTCGTGTATCGCAGTAATGGGGCGCCACAGATCGTAGGCGTATTTGGAGTCCCAGGCGGCGATACCAGCGTCAGCGAGTGATACATTGAGCATGGCCAGCGCACGAGCCATTTCCACAGCGCCTAAGTCCAAGTTAGTTACGACTTGAGCTGCTATATCGTTCCAGTGTCCGCCGGGCGTGTAGGTCCCACCACCATCAGCCCAAAAGCGTGCGATCTGCGTTTGGTCGGCGGTTCGAGAACTCCCAGTCGCGGAGCCCAGAGTCTGCACCTCGTGGAGTGCGGCGGCATATTCCGCGCTATCGAGCTCAGGCGGCGCTTCGGGACGAAACTGGCTACCATCGGTCAACGAAAATGGGGCGAGATCCGCCCATTGGGGCGCCATGCCTGGCGCGTAAACCGGCGCCGTGGGGCGCCATTGCCCAGGTTCGGAACCGCCATTATCCACGACAAAGTCGTCCCAGCCGTCATGGTCGCGGATAGCAATAATCGCGGCCGCCACGCTGGCCCCGAAGTCCGCTCCTAAATCCCGTCCGCTAACGTCTGCGATCGACCCTAAACTCAGCGCCAGCTTGGCGTCGAGGTCGCTTCCTTGCACTGGAAAGAGGTACTTGAGTACGGCGTGCGCTGCCGACGCCACTGCTGCATCTGCCGAGGCTCCATCAGGTGCAGCCAGATTCACCAGATAGGTTTGCGTGTGGTTCAATGCGTTCAAAACATCATAGACAGCAACGCTCTCAATCGCCAGAACCCGCGATGCATAAGCGGGGTTACTGCCATCTAGCCGTATCGCCTCAAGCATAATGTGATGCCAATCCAGCAGCGCCTGACCTGAGGCAGCTCCGCCCTCGTCTGCACCATTGATCGTGACTTCGACAGTCTTGGACGCACTGCCATCAAACGACGCTGCGACAAAGCTATCGACGATCGATTGTCCGGCTACTAGATCGCGAATTGCCGATTGGTCGGCAGACGCGGCGTAGGTCCACGCCCCTTCCTCCGTCAGCGTAAATGTGCCGTACGTGCCAGCGATGCTGGTCTGAGCAACAAAAACAGACTGGCCAACATCGGCATCGGCAATCGAGAGTGCACCGGAAGCCCTAAGATTACCTGCGCTGTCGGTCGCATCACCTTCGGCAATCAATGCTGTTGAGATGCCCCCGATCAGGGCGGCGTCGTTTGTCCCGTTGATTGTGACGGTTACAACCTGGCTGGCGCTGCCATCGGAGGAAACCGCAGTAAAAGCATCAGTAACAGAGTGACCTGCGCCTAGAGCTTGGATGTCTTGCTGATTATTCGCCGCGGCATAAGTCCATGCTCCGTTCGCCGCTAGCGAAAATGTGCCGTACTCGCCAACGACATTTGGCTGGGACATAAAGCTCGACTGACCGACATCAGGAT
Source organism: Rhizobium sp. M1 (assembly GCF_002531805.1). NCBI lineage: Bacteria > Pseudomonadati > Pseudomonadota > Alphaproteobacteria > Hyphomicrobiales > Rhizobiaceae > Rhizobium > Rhizobium sp. M1. The sequence goes on from NZ_NWSW01000022.1 coordinate 6,772, forward strand.
CAGCGATTGAAAGCGTGGCCGAAGTTTGAAGTTCGCCAAAGCCATCGACATCCACATCTTCGGCGATCGATCCCTCAGATTGGCCCCCTATAACAGCCGGCCCGTTAGCCGCGCCGTGGATTTGCATGGCAAACCTGCCGGTGTCAGTCAGACCCGATCCATCGGAAATTTTGTATGACAATTCCTCAGTCAGCGTTGCCCCGGGGCGAAGCGCAGCTACAAGCGGATTGGACTCGTCAAGCACATAGCTAAAAGTGCCATCCGGCTTGACCGTGAACGTCCCATACTTTCCCTGGACGACCGTCTCTTGCGGACCATTGGACTTGGCGGCGACTTTCACATGATCGAAAGCCCGCAAAAATAGACGGCCATTGTCGTCTGAGTCATTAGCCAGCAAATTGCCGCCAATTGGTGCCCCTCTAACAAAGGAGAAAAGGTCGTCGGTCGCGACAGGCCGCATCCTGTTCATAAAATGCCCCCCAAAGCCAAAATAATGAACTGCCCGAAAAGAAATATGCGAAAACAAGATCGGAACAAAAACGGACGAGAAGATCGCCAGATTAGGAAGGTTAACGAAGTATTTTAATCAATCAAGTGGAATTCTATTCTAACTAGCACTTTGTTGTAGATCTTAACCGCGAGGGCAAAATTGGTATCGGATAGACAAGCGCGATCCGCCACAACTTGCTAAATCAAATACCAACATTACTGTCAATGGACAGACCCAAAATCTCGTCTATCCCGTCGTCATCACGCCCTCAAAGAACAGCATTCACGCCGAGGGGCATGATGTTATTTTATCCGCAGGAATGACAGTGACTGTTGAAATTAAGACCGGCTCTCGGAGGTTGCTCGACTACGTCTTGGAGCCACTTCCTTCATCGATACGGGTTTCTCCGCGCTTCACGACGTCACGGAATAGTGGGACGGTGGCTCGTTGAAAATCTTTCGCGGGACGGTCACAATGCGCCCGACGACCCGGCTCAACCGGTTGTCAAACCGGTGATGGACGTACTTCTTCTATATGGATGAACGAGAGCCGGGCCAAGGTTGGCCGTTGGTACGGATCGGTCGCCCCGGTTGCTTTCTGATCGACATCCTCGCTGGCGGCAGCGTTAATGCTCCCGCCGGCCATCAACCGGACACACGGAGATTGCTAAAAAGATGCTCGACGCACAGCCATTCAGGCGCAATACCGAACGAGCTTGGCGTCCAATTGCGCGCTTCGCGCAGCACGCGGGCCAAGAGCCAACTTGCTCCCTCTCACGCGACACCGGCATCGCCGGCACGACGCTCACCGTCATGGCCCTGACGATCCGCGCCTGCCGAAACCTTGCCGACCGATATCGTGCGGGGCAGCTCTAAGGCGCGCTTGGAACGAGAGACGCGGGTAGCCGTTTCAGCTCGATCAGTGGTCGTCATATAACCTTCGCACTGACATGCTCCTGTCAAAACAACAGGAAGGAAAAAACCATGGCTCAAACACCGCAGGACCAACTCGACCGCATAAAGGCCGAAATCGCAGACAGCTTCGATGAGGAGCTGGAAATGCAGATGGAGGAAGACCGGCTGGACGATCTGGTCGCCGAGGGAATGTCGGAACCGGCCGAGCAGACGCTCGAGCGAAAGATCTACTTCCGCGAACTCTTCCGACTGCAGCACGAACTGGTGCGGCTGCAGGATTGGGTTCAGCACAAGAAGCTGAAGGTCGTCGTGCTCTTCGAAGGCCGGGATTCGGCCGGCAAGGGCGGCGCGATCAAGCGCGTCACCCAAAGGCTCAATCCGCGCGTCTGCCGCACCGTCGCACTGCCCGCCCCGACCGAGCGTGAGCGCCATCAATGGTATTTCCAGCGTTACGTTCCGCACCTGCCCACAGCCGGCGAGATCGTGCTCTTCGACCGCAGCTGGTACAACCGCGCCGGCGTCGAGCGCGTGATGGGGTTCTGCACCCCCGACGAGCTCGAGGAATTCTTCCGCTCGGTGCCGGAATTCGAGCGCATGCTCGTCCGCTCCGGCATCGTGCTGATCAAATACTGGTTCTCGATCACCGACGAGGAGCAGGAGTTCCGCTTCAAGATGCGTATCCACGATCCGCTGAAGCAGTGGAAGCTTTCACCGATGGACATGGAAAGCCGTGTCCATTGGGAGGAATATACCAAGGCCAAGGAAGAAATGCTCGCGCGCACGCACACCAAGGAGACGCCTTGGTGGGTGGTGCAGGCCGTCGACAAGAAACGGGCGCGGCTGAACTGCATCGCCCATCTTCTCGAGCAGATTCCCTATGAGGATGTGCCGAAGCCGGAGATCCAGCTGCCGGATCGCATCCGCCATGCCGATTACAACAGGGCGCCGGTTCCGGCTGAAATGTACGTGCCGGAGCGCTATTGAGCGCTGTTGTAGGCACGGCGCGACAGGTCAGCTGCCGAAACATCGATAATCCGCAGTCCGCCGGCTGCGCCACGCGAGGCGTGGCGTAGCGGCAGACCGTCTACGGCCATCGCATGCCGTCAGGCAGCGATATCGGCCATCCGGTTCAATTCTTCGATGGCCTCATCAGGCAGCACGAGGCTGGCAGCGGCGAGGTTTTCCCTGAGATGGCCGAGCGACGACGTGCCGGGGATCAACAGGATATTGGGCGCGCGATGCAGCAGCCAGGCGAGCGCCACCTGCATCGGGGTAGTGCTGAGGCGCTCGGCGACCTTGTAGAGGGTGGACGACTGCAGCGGCGTAAACCCGCCGAGCGGGAAGAACGGCACATAGGCGGTGCCCTCACGGGCGAGCGCCTCGATGACCGGATCGTCGGCCCGATGTGCCAGATTGTACTGGTTTTGCACGCAGACGATGTCGGTGATCCCGCGGCCTTCGGCGACTTGGCGCGAGGTGGCGTTGCTCAAGCCGACGTGGCGGACGAGACCCTGCCGCTGGAGATCGGCAAGCACCGTCAGAGGTGCTTCTATCGACCCTTCGGCCGGGCCATGCACGTCGAACATGATCCTGAGGTTGACCACATCGAGCACGTCAAGGCCGAGGTTACGCAGATTGTCGTGCACTGCCTGGGTCAGCTCATGGCGCGAGAAAGCCGGAATCCAGGACCCGTCCGGGCCGCGCCTGGCGCCGACCTTGGTGACGATGACGAGATCATCGCGATAGGGGTGGAGGGCTTCGCGGATGATCTGGTTGGTGACGTGCGGACCGTAGAAATCGCTGGTGTCGATGTGATTGACACCGCTTGCGACCGCCTCGCGCAGCACCGCAAGCGCGGCGCCATGATCCCTGGGCGGGCCGAACACGCCAGGCCCTGCGAGCTGCATGGCGCCATAACCAAGTCGCTTCACGTTGCTGTCGCCGAGATTGAAGCTGCCGGCCCGATCGATAATGGACATGATCTCACTCCTTTCAAGAGGTGATGCCAAGACTACGCCTTGGCGGAGCGTGTGATAATCGGGTACAATCCGTACGGGTCGTGCGGAGTGGCGAACAGTGAAAGCAGATTTGAGCGATCTCAATGCCTTTGTCGCCGTGGCGCGGGCCGGCGGTTTTCGCCAGGCGGCGCGGGCCAGCGGCAGCAGCGCCTCTTTCTTGAGCGAAGCGGTGCGGCGCCTCGAGGCTGAGCTCGGCGTCAGACTGCTCAACCGCACGACGCGCAGCGTCGTTCCAACCGAAGCGGGCAAAGGCCTGCTGGAACGGCTTGGCCCTGCTTTGACGGAGGTGGAGGCCGCGCTCGACGTGGTCAACCGATTTCGCGACAGGCCGGCCGGTTCTCTGCGGCTCAACGTGCCGGTCAGCGCGGCGCGCCTGGTGCTGCCAGCCATCGTCCCGCCATTCCTCGCCGCCTATCCCGATATTCGCCTCGAGATCGTCGCCGAGGAGAGCTTCGTCGACGTGCTGGCTGCCGGATGCGATGCCGGCATCCGTTACGACGAGCGGCTGGAGCAGGATATGATCGCAATAGCGATCGGGCCGCGCCAGCAGCGCTTTGCCACTGCCGCGTCCCCCGACTATCTCGACCGCCATGGCCGGCCGCAACATCCGAGCGAACTCCTCGACCATGCCTGTCTGCTGGGCCGGTTTGACAGCGGTGCGCTGACGACGCCCTGGGAATATGAGCGGGACGGCGAAGTGGTACGGGTCGAACCGTCAGGACCATTGATCGTCAAGGTCGGCGGGGCGACCGATCTGTCTGTCGACGCCGCCATAGCGGGCACGGGCGTGATCAGCATTTTCGAAGACTGGCTGCGCCCGTATTTTGACAGTGGCGTTCTCGAGCCCATTCTCGAACCCTGGTGGCAGCGCTTTTCCGGGCCGTTTCTCTATTATCCCGGACGGCGCCTGGTGCCGGCACCGCTCCGCGCCTTCATCGATTTCGTCAAGGCGTCAGCTAACCCGGCTTGAACGAAGTTGCAGTGCCGGTATCGCTTCGAGAACGGAGCGCTGCAAATCCGGGGTTCCGATATCCGGGGAATATCGAAACCCCTTCGGAAGGCGGTCGTCGGCCACACCAAAGAGATCCTTCTGCGCCGTCACCGTCACCATTCGCTCCTCAATGCACGCTTGGAGTTTCCATGACCATTGCGAAGTCTTCTGCGACCAGTTCGCTGACGGATATGAGGATTTCTTCCCGTGAAAAGCCCGATGTCAGCGCACGCTGGATCAGATCCTGCAGATCCGGCTCGACCACATCACGGCAATCCTCGAGGCGTTCTTCTGAAATGGCAAGGCTATTCAATTCGTCCATTGTCTATCCTTTCGGGAAAGCTATCAACGCGATGCAGCCTGCTTCCGCCCGGCCAGCAGTCCTTCGCGCTGCATCTTCTTGCGTGCGGCCTTGCGCTGCCGGCTGATCGCCTGGGCTTTTTCTCTGACGCGGCGTTCGGACGGCTTCTCATAGGCGCGCCGCTCCTTCATTTCGCGGAACAGTCCTTCGCGCTGCATTTTCTTTTTCAACGCCCTCAGGGCTTGATCGACGTTGTTGTCTCTGACGAGTACCTGCATTCGCATTCTCCTTGTTTGGATGGTGGGCCGACCGCGTTATCAGGCAATCAGGCCTGCATTCACGGCGGCTAAAGAGGCAAACGCCCTTCACGCTCCAGCAGTCTGGGACAGCATCGCGACCCTTGCGCCGGCCGATCAACGACCGCAGCCACAGTCGCCATATTTCGTGGGTTCAAAAAGAAATCCTCTGACGGCCGTAGCCGGAAATCTTGCTGCTGGGATTGCCCATGGGCCGCCCGGATGGCGCATGCGGCCGATCCTTTTGCTTTCATTCCCGTGTCGGCACTGCTCGAGTGTCCGGTGAGATCGGCTGCGGCTCTAAGGTAGGTGCCGGTGTCAATGATTGCAACGGTGTGCAGCCGGGATAGAAGCAGCGTCAGAAGAGCACGGCCGCAACATAGTCACCGGGCAGGTTCCTTCAAGTTTACCGGGTGTAAATTGGTCGAATTTGCTTCAAATTTGATTGAATCAGATAACGTATTGGTCGCTTCATAAACGTCAATGCACGTTATGGGTGAATGTTAACCTTGCGTTAAATACCCCATTGACTTGTAGTATTAATAAGTTGTTAAAGAAGCCGCTCGCTAAGGTCAAAATGACCCACCGATAAAACAATTTTAGGAGAAACTAATGGCTTCCCTGATTCACGCAACTGACGATAGTGTAACTTTTGCAGAAACCGACGTAATTTCCGGAAATCTTCTGTCCAACGATTCCTCCGACAACGGCCGCCTGTTCCTGCGCGCCTTCGACCAGCAGGCGGTCGGCGCCAAGGGCGGCAACAGCCAGGTCACCGAGATCCAGGGCGACTACGGCACGTTCTTCGTCAAGCCGGACGGCAGCTATACTTATGTCCTGAGCGATGCTGCCAAGATCGGCTTTACCAATAGTGAAACGCTGACAGAACGCGTCTCCTACAAGATCTCCGACGGCAACGGTCACACCGATGTCGGTGTATTCTCCCTGAATATCCAGGGCGTTATCCAGGTTAAGCCGGTCGCGGTCGACGATACCTACAGCTTCACCGAAGGCAGCCCCATCACCGGTAACGTTCTGGACAACGACATCGCCGGCGACAACGGCAAGATGTTCCTGCGTCAGTTCCTGAATACACAGGTAGACTCCCCTGCCGACGCCGTAACCGACGTTGCCGGCACGTATGGCACGTTCCACGTCAAGTCGAACGGCGAGTTCACCTACGAGCTGAACACTGATCTGAATGCCGATCAGACCTACACGGAGGTTCTGCGGTACTACAAGATTTCGGACGGCGAAGGTCACACGGACACTGCCCTGGTGACGCTCAACATCACCGGTACGGACGTTCATACGGTTTGATCGCCCATAACAGGTTAGCGAAACGCGACGCCCGCCGCAAAATCGGCGGGCGTTTTCGCATCCGCGTTCCTGATACATGCTTCCTGGATATAGTTGCCCGTAATCCTTTTTAGCTAGTTCTTATAAAATCCTCAGGGGGGTAGTTTCGTTGTTCGGAGGACACGCCGTTGACCGAACACATCGAACCCAGGCAAATCGAAACGGACGATCTGACGAAAGTCTGGTCCGTCACGGAATTCTGCGCTCGTCACCATATCGATGCCGAGGAACAAGCGATGCTGCTCAAACTTTTCGGGCCCTTCGCGACAGCCTGCGAGCTGCTGCACAATGCCAGACGTGCACAGCGATTCCGATAGTGTCCTTCTTAATTCCTTCGCCCTTGCTTGCGGAAGACGAACGGCGCCGACATACGCCCAAGGTTAGGCCCTGACCTTGCGTTCGCGGGCGACTGCCTAATGGTGCAGCGTCCTCTGCGCGTCTGAACGGACGCGCGGCGCTTTGGGGCAATTTCCTGAATTGCTCCTCGCTTTCTGCACAAAATCTGCAATCCGGCGCGCCATCTTCCTGCCATGAGCAAGAAAGCCAGCCCGCCCCGTCCCGCACCCTCCACTTTACCGGATCGCCTCTGCAATGACGGATGGTGGCTGACGGACGGGTCTCAAGACACCCCTGCCGCGACGAGATCGGACACCAGGCTCATCGTGATCGCAACGCGGCCTTTGCAAGAGGAGCAGCCATGGATACAGCCGATATTTTGACAGAGCCGATGCCGATCAAACGGGGCGGTGGCCGTCCCGTGGCGCTGCTTGCGCTGGTGGCGCTTGCGGATTTTCTGATCTTTGGCCAGGCGCTCGGGATAAACCTCTTCCTTTTTGCGCTCGCCGTCTGCGCCGGCATTCTGTATTCGGCCAGGAAGAGGCCGCAGTTTTCGATGGCGGCTTTCCTGCTCGGCTTTTTGGTCCTGGCGTCGGCGCCGCTTGTGGAAGCGCCCTCGCTCACCGGCCTCGTCCTCTGCTTCGGCGCACTGACGTCGGTTGCTCTCGTCAGCGCCAGACTGATGCCCCGCCGCCTTACCGGCCTGCCCCTGGTGTTTTTCCGCTTCGCTCTCGTCATTCCCTTGCGGCTTGCCGAGAGTATCCGGAAATATCTTGCGACGCCGGCCAAAGGGTTTTCTTTTGCTGTGGTCCGACAGGGCGCTGGCCTCTGGATCATGCCGGTCATTCTCGCAGCGATCTTCGTATCTCTCTTTGCCGCGGCCAATCCGCTGATCGAAATCGCGCTGCGCAGCATCGATTTTGCCGTTTTGCTGCAGTTTCTCGATGTTTGGCGGATCGGCTTCTGGATGATGATCGCTATTGTCGTGTGGGCGATGCTGCGGCCGCGCCTGAAGCGTCGCGCTGCAAGATCGCAAGGCGGCAGATCGTTCATGATCGTGCCCACCAGGAATGCGCCGTTTGGCCATGCTTCGCTGTTGCGATCCCTCGTCTTGTTCAACGCAATTTTTGCCGTGCAGACGCTTCTCGATCTCGTCTATCTCTGGGGCGGCGCCGATCTGCCCGAGCACATGAGCCACGCCGAATATGCCCATCGCGGCGCCTACCCGTTGATTGCCACGGCGCTTCTCGCCGCCGGCTTCGTCCTCGTCGCCATGCGCCGCGGTGGCCCCGGCGATCATAGCGTGCTGATCCGCGGCCTCGTCCATGCCTGGATCGGCCAGAATGTCCTGCTCTGCCTGTCCTCGATGCTGCGACTCGGGCTTTACGTCGAGGTTTATTCGCTGACGGAGCTGCGTGTCGCCGCCGGTCTCTGGATGGGCATCGTCGCCGTCGGCCTTGTCTTGATCCTGCTGCGCATTCTGTTCAACCGATCCAACGCATGGCTGATCACCGCGAACCTCGCCTCCCTCCTTACGGTTCTCTACATCAGCTCCCTCATCGATTTTCCGGCTTTCATCGCCCGCTTCAATGTCGCTCACAGCCAGGAGATCAGCCAGGAAGGCCCGCCGCTCGATCTCGACTATCTCTCCTCGCTCGGCCCTTCCGTCATTCCGGCGCTCGATCGCTATATCCAGATGCTGCCGGATCACCTGATCGACAAGAAGAGCGAGGCCGTGACGGTTCGCTACTATCTCTCCCGGAATTTTGAGATGCGCCGGCGCGACTGGCGAAGCTGGACCTTCCGATCCGCGCGGCTGGAGAGCTATCTTCTCTCTCCCGCAGCCATTGCAAGATAGAACGAGAACGATGACAACAGGCACGACAAACCAACACAGGACCGGTGATGGCGCCCCGCATTCTCGTCGTCGATGACGAACCTCACATCCGCGATGTGATCTGCTTTGCACTTGAGCGCGGCGGTCTGACTTCGACCGCCGTTCGCGGCGGCGCCGAGGCGATGGCGGCCTTCCGCCGCGGCAACATCGATCTGATCATTCTCGATATCGGCATGCCCGATATGGATGGTCTGGAGGTCTGCCGGCAGATCCGCCAGACATCGGCACTGCCGATCCTGTTTCTGTCCGCCCGCGACGAGGAGATCGACAGGATCTTGGGGCTCGAAATCGGTGGCGACGACTATGTCACCAAGCCTTTCAGCCCGCGCGAACTCATCGCGCGGGTCAAGGCGATATTGAAGCGAAGCGGCAACGGGGCGGCGCCCGACAGACGCCATGCCGCCCTTATCGCCGGCGAGATCAGCCTGGATCGCCACGGCCGGACGGTCATGTTCGGTGACAGCGCCCTCGCGATGACGGCGCTGGAATTCGCAATCCTGGAGGCATTGCTGTCGCGTCCCGGTATGGTCTTCAGCCGCGAACAATTGATGGAAGCGGCCTATGGCGCTGGCACCTACGTCGCCGACCGGACGATCGACAGCCATATCCGCAACATCAGAGCCAAATTCACCGCCGTCGGCGGCTCCGGAATCATCGCGACCGTTCACGGCATCGGCTTCAAGCTTAGCGGTGAACTCGGGAGGAAGGCCTGATGCCGGCGCTGAAAGTCAGGGTGAAATGGCGGCCGAGGCTGGCGCTGATCGTCTATGCCGTGCTGCTCGCCGTCATGGCTCTGCCGATCCTGATCGTCGTCTGGTTTCGTGCCGTCGAGGCAAGTTCGAGCCGGATGGCGCCGGCGGAAATCGGGGCGCTTGCCATTGTCGCGATGCTGACACTCGGCATTGCCTATGTGCTGACGCGCACCATCACCGGGCCGATCGACGCGCTGATCGCCCGCACGGAAGAGATCGCCCGTGGCGGCAAGGCGGCAATCCGTCCGCTCGACAGCTATGGAACGCGGGAGATCGCGGTGCTGTCGCAAAGCTTCCTCGATCTTGCCGGAAAACTGGTCGACCGCACGGACTATGTCCGCTCCTTTGCCGCCCATGTCTCCCACGAGCTGAAATCGCCGCTGACGGCCATCCGGGGGGCGGCGGAACTTCTGCGCGATGACGATGCCGAGAGATCGATGACCACAGCACAGCGCTTGCATTTTCTCGACAATATCGTCGCGGACGCTGTCCGGCTCGACGCATTATTGCAGCGGCTGCGGGATCTGGCGCAGGCGGAAACGCCTGTGAGCGAGGGCGGAAGCAGTGTCGCCAGCATCATAACGTCACTGCGCGGACGTTTTCCCGCCCTTGAAGTTTCGGCTGCCGGAGATGCGGAAACATCGATCGCGCTCCCGCACGAAGCAGCCGTCATTGTCTTTGCCAACCTCGCCGAAAACGCCTTACAGCACGGCGCCACGCTGTTGGAATTCGTCATCTCGGGCGACGACCGCAAAGCCGTCTTTCTCGTTCGTGACGACGGCAGCGGGATTTCCGAGGCTAATCGCGAACGCATCTTTCAACCGTTCTTCTCGACCCGCCGCGAACAGGGCGGCACCGGGATGGGCCTCGGTATTATCCGCGCCATGCTGAGTTCCCATGGTGGCACGATCCAACTTCGGCCGACGGTCGGCACCGGCGCCGAGTTCGAAATCACCCTGCCCGTGCCATCGCCGCGCAGTTGAGCTGGAGCCTCCTGCCCTCAGCTTTTCAAATAGCTGACGACGGCGTCGGCAATCATGCCGCGATGGCGTTCGATGGTATCGCCGTCCGAGAGATTGCGCCTGAAGATCGTGCCGAACGTATAACGGTTGGAAACGCGGAAGAAGCAGAAGGCGCTGATCATCATATGGATGTCGATCGGGTCGGCCTTGCGCCGGAAGATGCCCTGGTCGAAGCCGCGCTCCAATATGCCGGCGATGGTTTCAATGACCGAAACGTTGAGATCGCGGATCGCCTCCGAACGAAGCATATGCGCGGCGTGATGGATGTTCTCGATGCTGACCAGGCGGACGAAATCGGGATTGGCCTCGTCGTGGTCGAAGGTCGTCGAGATCAGCGTCCGCAGCGCCTCTTCCGGTTCGAGATCGGACAGATGCAGATCGGATTCCAGCGAGCGGATCTTGCGGTAGGACTGTTCCAGGACGGCAAGGTAGAGCCCCTCCTTGCTGCCGAAATAATAATAGATCATCCGTTTCGAGGTGCGCGTCTTCTCGGCAATCGAGTCAACGCGGGCGCCGGCGAGCCCATGGGTCGAGAATTCTTCGGTCGCAACGAGGAGAATGTCCTCCTTCGTCTGCTGTGGATCGTTCTTCCGGCCGTTTTCGCCCCGTTCCGCCATGAGCCTCGCTACCGCACTTTCTAATCTATTGTTTTATATTTCGAATTTCGGTCTTCGACTTCAGTGGAAGCATGCGTTTCTGTTTCCGATGCCCGTCAGTCTTATTCACGTTGGCGACATGTTTCAATAGATGCCGCTTGACATACGAACTAGTTAGTACATTTTGGAAGGGCGAACAGTGGAGGAATTGATCGCGACGGCAATATTTCGGTCACGACGCGCTCTGGCGGGTCTGACGACGGTCGGCCGACAGGGCAAGGCCACGCTTGGGAGGAGCGAATGATCCGTATCATCGATTTCTATTTCTTCGCGCTGAAGGTGACGATCGCGCTCCTGCTGGCAGCTATGGTCGTGCTGGTTTTCGGCAATGTCGTGCTCCGTTACGCCTTCAACCAGGGCATCACCTCTTCGGAAGAACTCTCGCGCATCTTTTTCGTATGGCTGACCTTCCTCGGCGCCGTCGTCGCGATGCGCGAGCACGCGCATCTCGGCGTCGATTCCCTGATCACCCGCCTCCCGAAGCCCGTCGCCAAACTCGCCGTGCTTCTCGGTTATGGCATGATGCTCGCCGCCACCTGGCTGATGATCAGCGGCAGTTGGACCCAGACGCTGATTAATCTTCATGTTTCGGCTCCGGCAACCGGTATTTCGATGGGTGTCTTCTACGGCGCCGGACTTGCCTTCGGTGTGCCGGCCTTTTTCATCCTTCTGTGGGACGCCTTCGCGATCGTCACCGACCGCATCGATGTGACGACGGCAGCGCTCGTGCGCGACAGCGAGGAAGAGGCTGCGCTCGAAGATCCCGCCCACACGGCTTTTCCCGTGCTGAAGCCGAAGCACTGAGGAGACCGTCATGACCGTCACCATTTTCCTCGGCGCAATTCTCGGCCCCATGGCGCTCGGCGTGCCGATTGCCTTTGCCCTCATCATAACAGGCGTGGCGCTGATGATGTATCTCGGCATGTTCGACGCGCAGATCGTCGCGCAGAATGTGTTGAACGGCGCCGACAGCTTCCCGCTGATGGCCGTGCCCTTCTTCCTGCTCGCCGGCGAGGTGATGAATACCGGCGGCCTTTCGCGCCGTATCGTCAATCTCGCCATGGCCATGGTCGGCCATATCAGAGGCGGCCTCGGCTTCGTCGCGATCTTCGCGGCCTGCGTATTATCCAGCCTTTCGGGATCGGCTGTCGCCGATGCCGCCGCCCTTGGCGCCCTGCTCTTCCCGATGATGCTGAAATCGGGACATGATCCGGCTCGCGCCGGGGGCCTGCTCGCCTCGGCCTCGATCATCGGCCCGATCATCCCGCCCTCGATCGGCTTCATCCTTTACGGCGTCATCGGCGGAGTTTCGATCACCAAGCTGTTCCTGGCCGGCATTGTTCCCGGCCTGTTGATTGCGGCTGCCCTCTGCGTCACCTGGCTGATCGTCGCCCGCAAGGAACAGTTCGCCCTGCCGCCGAAACAGAGTGACGCCGTGCGGATGAAGGCCTTCGTCGAAAGCATCTGGGCGCTGATGCTTCCCGTCATCATCATCGTCGGCTTGAAATTCGGCGTGTTCACGCCGACCGAAGCCGGCGTCGTCGCGGCGGTCTATTCGCTGTTCGTGTCGATGGTCGTCTATCGCGAACTGCCGCCGTCGCGGCTGTTCGAGGTCTTCGTCGCGGCCGCGAAGATCACCTCGGTGGTGATGTTCCTCGTTGCCTGCGCCGCCGTCTCGGCCTGGCTGATCACCGTTGCCGATGTGCCCGGCGAACTTGCCGGCCTCGTCGAGCCGCTGATGGACAATCAGACGCTGCTGCTGCTTGCCATCATGGTGCTCATCGTCGTCGTCGGCACTGCCATGGACATGACGCCGACGATTCTGGTGATGACGCCGGTGCTGATGCCGATCATCAAGCAGGCGGGGATCGACCCAGTCTATTTCGGCGTGCTGTTCATCATCAACAATTCGATCGGGCTGATAACGCCGCCGGTCGGCACGGTGCTCAACGTCATTTGCGGCGTTTCGAAGCTGTCGATGGAGGATCTGATGAAGGGTGTCATTCCCTTCATGATCGCCGAGCTGATCGTTCTGCTTCTGCTCGTCCTATTCCCTGCGCTGGTGACCGCTCCGGTCGCCTGGTTCGGACACTGATGTCGCCGTGTCGGCGATGGAATTTCAACGCAGCCGGAGGGAGATGCCGGCTCTATCCTGGGAGGAAAACATGCTGAATAGATTGACGAAACTGGCGCTGGGACTGGCTCTGCCGTTCGCCTTGCTGGCAAGCAGCCCTGTTATGGCTGAAATCCGCGAACACAGCCTCAAATTCGCTGCCGCCAACAATAAGGGCCATCCCCAGGTCATGGGCATGGAGAAATTCGCCGAGCTGGTGAAGGAAAAGAGCGGCGGCAAGATCGAGGTCAAGCTGTTTCCGGGCGGCGTCCTCGGCGGCGACGTTCAGACGGTGTCGGCCCTGCAGGGCGGCGTCATCGAGATGACGGTGCTCAACGCCGGCATTCTCGCAAGCAATGTCAAGCAGTTCGGCGCCGTCGACCTGCCCTTCCTGTTCAACAGCGGCGAAGAGGCCGACAAGGTGATGGACGGCGCCTTCGGCACCAGCCTGATGAAACTCCTGCCCGACACCGGCCTCGTCGGCCTCGCCTATTGGGAGCTCGGTTTCCGCAACCTGACCAACAACCGTCATGCGGTCACCAAGCTCGAGGACATCAAGGGTCTGAAGATCCGCACCATCCAGTCGCCGATCCCGATCGAACTCTTCAACAGTCTCGGCGCCAATGCGGTGCCCTTGCCCTATACCGAGCTCTACACCGCGCTCGAAACCGGCACCGTCGATGGTCAGGAGAACCCGGCCGCCAACATCATCAATGCCAAGTTCTTCGAAGTGCAGAAGTACATGACGATCACCCGTCACCAGTACAATCCGCAGATCGTGCTCATCAGCAAGAAGTTCTGGGACGGTTTGAACGACGAGGAAAAGGCGGTCTTCGAGGCGGCCGCGACGGAAGCCCGCGACTATCAGCGCAAGGTTTCCAGGGAGCTGGACGCCAAGGCGATCGAGGAAATCAAGAAGACCGGCATGGAAGTCGCCGAGCTCAGCCCCGAAGAGACGCAGAAGCTGCGCGACGCCGTCAAGCCGCTGGTCGACAAGTTCGCGGCTCAGATCGGCGCCGAGACCGTGACACAGCTCTTCAAGGAGCTCGACACGGTTCGCGGCAAGTAAGCAGATCAGGCCCGCGGGCGACCCCGCGGGCCTTTCCCATCACGAGCAAGACAGGAACTGGCGCATGGCCGAGACACTCCTGAAACCATTGAAGGCCGGGCTGATCGGCTCCGGCATCCAGGCCTCGCTGACGCCTGCCATGCATATGAAGGAAGGCGCGGCACAGGGGCTGGATTACGACTACGAGCTGATCGATCTCCTCAAACTGAATGCGTCGTCGGCCGATCTTCCGCGTCTGATCGGCGATGCCGAAGCGCGCGGACTTGCCGGTCTCAATATCACTCATCCCTGCAAGCAGCTCGTCATTCCCCTGCTCGACGACTTGTCGCCCGAAGCCCGGGCGCTCGGCGCGGTCAACACCGTCGTCCTGAAGGACGGCCGGCGCTTTGGCCACAACACCGACTGGTGGGGCTTTGCCGAAAGCTTTCGGCGCGGGTTGCCGCAAGCAGACCTTTCCTCCGCCGTGCAGCTTGGCGCCGGCGGGGCGGGCGTGGCGACCGCCTACGCGATCCTGACGCTCGGCCTCAAGCGGCTGACCGTCTTCGACCGCGAGCACGAGCGCGCCGTCGATCTGGCCGAAACGATGTCCGCGCTCTTTCCCGGCGCGTCGATCGCTGCGGGAAGTGACCTGGAAACAGCAATGAAAGACGCATCGGGCCTGATCCATGCGACGCCGACGGGCATGGCCAAATATCCCGGCATGCCGCTTCCGTCCGAGCTCCTCGAACCACGGCATTGGGTTGCTGAGATCGTCTATTTCCCCTTGGAAACCGAGCTTCTGCGGCAGGCGAGGCAGCGCGGCTGCAGAACGCTCGACGGCGGCGGCATGGCGGTCTTCCAAGCCGTCGGCGCATTTCGCCTGATCACCGGCAGGGAGCCGGATGCCGGCCGCATGCTCGCGCATTTCAAGACGATGACGACCTAGCGCGTGTCGGAAAGGACCCTGCGATGAAGACATCGATAGCGACCGTTTCATTGAGCGGCGACCTCAGCGACAAGCTGGAGGCGATCGCCAAGGCCGGTTTCGACGGGGTGGAGATTTTCGAGAATGATTTCCTGATCTTCGACGAGAGCCCGAAGGAGGTCGGCCGCATGGTGCGCGATCTCGGCATGGAGATCACGCTGTTCCAGCCGTTCCGCGATTTCGAGGGCATGCCGGAGCCGCTGCGCAGCCGCACCTTCGACCGGGCCGAACGCAAGTTCGACCTCATGCAGGAGATGGGCACCGACCTCGTGCTGGTCTGTTCGAACGTCTCCCCGGCTGCGCTTGGCGGTCTCGACCGGGCGGCGGCCGATTTTCACGAACTCGGCGAGCGCGCCGCCAGGCGCGGTCTGCGTGTCGGCTATGAGGCGCTTGCCTGGGGCCGCCACATCCACGATCACCGCGACGCCTGGGAGATCGTCCGGCGGGCCGATCATCCGAATATCGGCCTGATCCTCGACAGCTTTCACACGCTGTCGCGCAAGATCGACGTCAACTCCATCCGGTCGATCCCGAAGGAGAAGATCTTCATCATCCAGCTCGCCGATGCGCCGCTGATCGACATGGATCTGCTCTACTGGAGCCGGCACTTCCGCAACATGCCCGGCGAAGGCGACCTGCCGGTGCTCGACTTCATGAAGGCCGTTGCCGCTACCGGTTATGACGGTTATCTGTCGCTTGAGATCTTCAACGATCAGTTCCGCGGCGGATCTGCCAACGCGATCGCCGTCGATGGCCGCCGCTCGCTGATTTATCTCGGCGATCAGGTCAAGCGGCAGCAGCCGGAGAGCGCGCTGCCGGTGCCGGCCATGCCGCCGCGCGCCAAGGTCGAGGGCATCGCTTTCATCGAGTTCACCGCGGATGAAGACGAGGCGCTTGCGCTCGAAGCGCTGTTTGCAAGCCTCGGTTTCCGCAAGGCGGCCAGGCACAAGAGCAAGCGCGTCACGGTGTTTCGCCAAGGCGCCATCAATCTCGTCGTCAACACCGAACAGAAGGGATTTGCCAGCGCTTCCTATGCCGTGCACGGCACTTCGGCCTATGCCGCCGGCCTGATGGTCGACGATGCCAAGGCGGCGTTGCAGCGCGCCGTCACGCTCGGCGCCGAACGGTTCGAGCAATCGCTCGATGCCGGCGAGATCGAAATGCCGGCGGTGCGCGGCGTCGGCGGCGGCATTCTCTATTTCCTCGATCGCAAGACCGAGCTTGGCCGCATCTGGGAGATCGAATTCGATGCGATCGAGGACGATTCCGCCTCCCGACCGGCCGGGCTGCAGTCGATCGATCATATGGCGCAGACGATGAAATACGAGGAATTGCTGACCTGGCTGTTGTTCTACACCGCGCTTGTCGAGGCCGAGAAGACGCCGATGGTCGATATCGTCGATCCCTCCGGCATCGTCCGCAGCCAGGTGGTCGAGAATAAAGAAGGCTCGCTGCGCATCACCATGAACGGCGCGGAAAACCGCAATACGCTCGCCGGCCGCTTCATCACTGAGACCTTCGGCTCCGGCATCCAGCATCTCGCCTTCAGGACCGACGACATCTTCGCGACTGCCGCTGCCCTTGCCGCCAACGGCTTCGTCTCGCTGGCGATTTCGCCGAACTATTACGACGATCTCGAAGCTCGCTTCGGCCTCGACGCCGAATTCGCCGATCGCCTCAAGGCCAACAACATCCTCTACGACCGCGACGAGGCCGGCGAATATTTCCAGCTCTACAGCCCGACCTATGGCGAAGGACTGTTCTTCGAGATCGTCGAGCGGCGCGGTTACCGCGGTTATGGCGCCGCGAACGCCATCTTCAGGATCGCCGCGCTGAGAAAGCATCTGAGGCCGGCGGGCCTGCCTCGCGACTGAGGCGTCAGATCAGGCCGAGCTTCGCAGCATGAGTTCGGCATTGAGGAGTATGCGGGCCGCCGGCGCCCTGGCGGGACCCTCGCCCTCGCCGAGCCTGTCGAGCAGTAGCTCGATCGCCAGCCGGCCGATCTCGCTATAATTCTGCGCCACCGTCGTGATCGGCGGGCAGGCGTATCGGGACAGAGGATGATCGTCATGTCCCGCGACGCGCAGGTCATATCCGGCGCCATGGCCGACCTTGAGGCCCAGCTGGAATGCAGCGGCGATGACGCCGAAGGCGACGCGGTCGTTGGCGCAGAGCACGGTGCGCGTCGGAAAGCCCTGGCCCGACGACAGGATGCGGGTCGCCTCCTCGAAGCCGAAGCGTTCGAAGTCCCAGCTCTTGCTGTCGGAAAGCTCAACAATGCTGGGCTCCTTCCGGAACTGCTCCATCGCCTCCAGATAGGCCGTCTGGCGGGTCAAGGCGTTGGTATTAACGTGCGGCATGCCGAAATAGCAGGGCGGTTCGCCCGAGCGGCAGAGATAGTCGACGATCAGGCCGAAACTCTGGCGGTTGTTCGTGCCGACGAAGGAGGAGGTCTCGTCGAGCGGCGAGTCGACGTAGATGAGAGGCACGCTGCGGCCGAGTTCGTCGAGTGTGGCATGGTGGGATTCGACGCCCAGCGGCGCGATGATAGCGCCTGCAACATTCATCGATTTCAGCGTCTTGATCGCCCGGTCCTCCATCTCCGCCTTGCCGTCCGACGACAGGACGAAGGCGAGAAACCCCGTCTCGTTGGCGATCATCTCGATGCGGCGGGTGAGCGCCATGTAGAAGGGATCGGTGGAATTGGGAATGATGACGCCGAGAATGTTGCTGCGCCGCCGGTTGAGATTGACGGCGAATATGTTCGGCCGGAAGCCTGATTTCTTCAGGGCCTGCTCGATCGCCTCCCGCGTCTTCTGGCGCACTGACATCGGATCGCTGAAATATTTCGAGACGGTGGGACGCGACAGGCCGACGAACTCCGAAAAGTCCTCCATGGTTTTGATCGTCTTTCCCACCATCTGATCTCCTGACGCGGCGTCTCCGACGGTTTCTAGATGACTCATCGCCGGACGAAAAGCGGCCTGTTGACGATCCGAATTTAGTCGACGGAGAATTGCACCTTCATTGTTGCCGGATCGGGCGACCTCTTCGTGATAAACGGAAGGACGTCGTCGAGCGGCAGCCTGTGGGAGACCAGTTGCGCCATGGCGCCGGTATCCCTTTTCAGGATGGCAAGGGCTTCGGGAATGTTGCGGTTCAGCGAATGGGAGCCGGCAAAGCGGATCTGGCGCCGGAAAATCTCGAAGGGTGCGATGGAAATGCGCTGATCGGGGGCGCAGACGCCGAAGACAAGAACCGTGCCGCCATCGGCGACGAAGTCGATCATGCCTTCGACGATGCGGGCGATGCCGGTCGCATCGGCGACGAAATCGAAGTCATGGCGACGGCCGGCGAGCGCCTGGGATCCCGAGACCGCCGTCTCCAATCCCAGCCGCCCGGCAAAGGCCAGCCGCTCCTCGTTGATGTCGGCAACCGTCACCGAAGAAACGCCCTCGGCCTTGAGGGAAAGCGCGAGCAGCAGTCCGATCGGCCCGGCGCCGAAGACCAGCGCCGTTTCCGTGCCCGCAGCGCCGGCCCGTAGGCCGGCGCTGCCGAGGCCGTTCAAGACGCAGGCGAGCGGCTCGGCAAGTGCCGCGAGGTTGAAGCCGAGGTCGCCGATCTCATGCAGGTGGTCGGTTCTGACCAGGCTGTATTCGGCAAAACCGCCATTCTCCGTCACGCCATAGGCTTTCAGGTCGCGGCAGAGATTGGTCAGTCCCTTGTGGCAGGCCCGGCACTGCCCGCAGGGAAGATTGGGATCGACGACAACCCGGGCGCCGACGGCAAGGCCGGAGACATCGGCGGCGACGGCTTCGACCACGCCGGCATATTCATGGCAGGCGACCAGCGGAAAGCGGCCCTCGCCATAACGGCCGTGGAGGACGTCGATATCGGTGTGACAAAGGCCGGCAGCGCGCACGCGCACCAGCGCATGGCCGGGCCTCAGCTCCGGCAACGGCAGGGCCGTGGTCACCGCGACGCCCTTTTCGGTATAGCAGATGGCTTCCATCTCTCTGGCTCCAGGCTTTGTGACTGCGGAAGGGCGATCAGCTCATCCAGTTGCCGCCATCGACATTGTAGGTCTGGGCGAGGATATAGTCGCTGTCTGACGAGGCGAGGAAGACGGCCAGGCCCTTGATGTCATCGGGTGTGGCGAAGCGGCCGATCGGAACGGATTTGGCGACCGCGGCCTTCTTCTCGCCCGGCTTCAGCCCTTCCCATTTGGCAAAATGCGCATCGACGATGTCCCAGTGCTCGCCATCGACGACGCCGGGTGCAATGGCATTGACGTTGATGCCGTATTTGACGAGGGCCAGCGCTGCCGACTGCGTCGCCGAAATGATCGCTGCCTTCGAAGCGCAATAGAGCAAGACCAGCGCCTCGCCGCGCCGTCCGGCCTGGCTGGCCATGTTGATGATCTTGCCGCCCCTGCCCCGCTCGATCATCACGTTCGAAACGGCCTTCATCACGAAAAGCGGGCCCTTCAGATTGATCGAGAAGACCTTGTCGTAGCTCGCCTCGGTGATCTCGTTGACCGGCGCCATGTCGAAGATCGCGGCATTGTTGACGAGAATGTCGATGCCGCCGAAGGTTCGATCGATCTCATCGACGACGGCATCGATCGCCGCGAGATCGGTGACGTCGAGCTTCATCGCCGAAACGCTGGGGCCGAGCGCCTCGGCGGTCTCCGTCGCCCGCTCTATATTGATGTCGGCGATGACCACCTTCGCGCCTTCCTTGGCGAAGGCTTCGGCAAATCCCAGCCCGATCCCGCGGGCACCGCCGGTGATGAGTGCAACTTTGTCTTTGAGCTTCATGGTGCTTCTCCGTTAAAATTGAGGCGCCTAGTGTGACGCCGAAATGGGCCTGCTGGTCGCCTCGCCGGCTGCTCTCCTGAGAGCGACGCCGCGCTCATCGAACAGTTGAGCATCAGCCGGATTGAAGGACAGCGAGACCGTTTCGTGCAGGCGGTGGCTGTCGGCGCCATCCGTTTCGACGATGATAAGCCTGCCCGGGGCGATCTGCACATAGATGTAGCTATGTCCGCCGAGACGCTCGACGACCATGATCTCTCCGGCGATCGGTCCCTCGCCTGATATTTTCAGATGCTCCGGCCTGATCCCCAGCGTGAGGTCCGTTTTGCTCCCGAGCGTTGCGCGAATGGGAACCTTGGCGGTCATTCCGCCCGGCAGCGTGACGGAGATGCCGGATGAAACGGCGTTCGAAGCTCCGACAGGAATGAAATTCATGGCGGGCGAACCGATGAAGCCGGCCACGAACTGATTGGCCGGATTGTGGTACAGTTCCATCGGCGTGCCCACCTGTTCTATCCTGCCGTCGCGCAGCACGACGATCTTGTCGGCGAGCGTCATGGCCTCCACCTGGTCGTGGGTGACGTAGATCATCGTTGCGCCCAGTTGATCGTGAAGGCGGGCAAGCTCGATGCGCATCTGCACCCGGAGGGCGGCATCCAGGTTGGACAGCGGCTCGTCGAAGAGGAAGATTCGCGGCGAACGGACCATGGCGCGGCCGATCGCCACGCGCTGGCGCTGGCCGCCGGACAATTGCTTCGGCTTGCGATCCAGAAGATGTCCGAGTTGCAGAAGAGCGGCCACCTCGTCGATCTTGGTGTCGCGCTGCGACTGCGGTACGCCGGCGAGCTTCAAGGCGAAGCCCATATTGTCCTTGACCGTCATATGGGGATAAAGCGCATAGGTTTGGAACACCATCGCCAGCCCTCGCTGGTCCGGTGACACGTCGTTCGAATGGTCGCCGTCGATAAGGAGATCGCCGCCGCTGATGTCCTCGAGCCCGGCGATCATGCGTAGCAGCGTCGACTTTCCGCATCCAGACGGCCCGACGAAAACGACGAACTCCCGATCCTGGATGTCGAGGTCCACGCCTTTGATCACGTCGACCGCGCCGAAGGTCTTCTTCACCTGTTTGAGACTAAGAGTAGCCATGTCAGTTCCTATTTAACTGCGCCGAACGTCAGGCCGCGCACGAGCTGGCGCTGCGTCATCCAGCCGAAGACGAGAATGGGGGTGATGGCGAGCGTGGTAGCCGCCGACAGTTTTGCCCAGAACAGTCCCTCGGGCGATGAGAAGGATGCAATGAAGGCGGTGAGCGGACCAGCTTTCGACGCCGTCAGGTTCAGGCTCCAGAACGCCTCGTTCCAGCAGAGGATCGTCGAAAGCAGCGCCGTCGATGCAATGCCGGGAAGGGTCAGCGGCAGGAGAAGATGCCAAATCTGCTCGAATGTGCTCGCGCCGTCCATGCGGCTGGCTTCGAGGATCTCATGCGGCACGTCCTTGAAGAAGGAGTAGAGCATCCACACGACGATCGGCAGGTTCGAGAGCGTGAAGACGACGATGATGCCGCTGCGGGTATCGAGAAGGCCGCTGTCGCGAAACAGCAGGTAGATCGGGACAAGGACACCGACGGCCGGTAGCATCTTGGTCGACAGCATCCACATGAGCAGATCCTTCGTCCGCCTGCCGGGGAAGAACGCGGCCGCGTAAGCTGCCGGAATGCCGATCGCCAGGCACAGGATGGTGGAGCCGATGCTCTCGACGACGCTGTTCAGGGCGTAATGGAGGTAGTCCGCTCGGGAATTGACGTCGGCGAAGTTCTCAAGCGTCGGCGAGAAGAAGAGCTTCGGCGGGGTCGCCACGGCATCGATCTCGGTCTTGAACGCCGCCATCAGCATCCAGAGGATCGGGAAGAACATGAGGAAGGACGCCGCCCAGCCGCCGACGCCGCACCACAGCTTCTGGGACCGAATGATGCTGTTTCGTTTTGCCATAGCCGGTCTCCTCAATTTTCCAGATTGCGCGCGACCGTCCGGATCAGGAAGGCGGCAACGATGTTGGCCAGGATGATCGCGAAGACGCCGCCTGCCGAGGCCGCTCCGACGTCCCACTGGAGAAGCGCCTTGTTGTAGATGAAGTATGTGAGGGTGGTCGTGGCCGTGCCCGGTCCGCCCGTCGTCGTGACCTGGATCTCGGCGAAGACCGCCAGCAGGAAGATCGTCTCGATCATGACCACGACCGAGATCGGCCGGAGCAGATGCGGCAGGATGATATGGACGAATGTCGACCAGCCTTTCGCCCCGTCAAGACGGGCCGCCTCCATCTGCTCGCGGTCGAGAGACTGCATGGCGGTCATCAGGATGAGCGTGGCGAAAGGGATCCACTGCCAGGCGACGATGATGATGATTGACGTCATCGGGATTTGGACGAACCAGTCGACCGGGGTCACGCCGGCGAGCTTCGCCAGGGAGGCGAACAGGCCGTTTACCGGATGCATCAGCAGGTTCTTCCAGATGAGCGCGGTCACCGTCGGCATGACGAAGAACGGTGCGATGATCAGGAGCCGCGCCACGCCGCGCCCTGCGAACTCGACATCGAAGAGGAGTGCGAAGACGATGCCGAAGCCGATCGAAAGGGCCAGCACCGAGAAGAGAACGACGAGTGTGCGCAAGATCGCCGCCGGCAAGCCGTCGTCGGTGATCAGATAAGCGTAATTGTCGAGGCCGGCGAAGCCCGCGCTCAACGGATCCAGCAGGTTGTAATACTGCAGGGAGAACCAGAGCGTCAGCGCCAGAGGAATGATCATCCACGCGAGCAGCAGGCCGACGGCCGGCGCAAGAAGCGGACCGGTGCGCACCGAGCGGCTGGAACGCCTCGGCGCCCGCCGGATGAATTCACCCGAAATCATAGTCATCGAAAACCTCTTCGCGGGGCAACGGCCGCCAGGACGGCAGCGGTCGTAGGGAGCGATGGAGAAGAAGATCAAAGGCGGAGTTCCGGCAGCCTTGGCTGTCGGAACCCTCCGGGAGGAGCCCGCGGTCGCGACACCGCGGGCCGGGCCGTTACCTCACTTGGGGTAACCGGCCTTCTTGATGTCACGCTCGACCTGCTTCTGGGCGTTGTCGAGAGCCGCATCGACGCTCTGCTGGCCCGCAAGGGCAGCCGCGATCTGCTGGCCGACGATCGTGCCGATGCCCTGGAATTCCGGGATCGCCACGAACTGCACGCCGGTGTACGGAACCGGGTCCTTGGTCGGGTGCGCCGGATCGGCGGACATGATCGCCTTCAGAACCGTATCGGCGAACGGTGCGGCCTTTTGGTATTCAGGCAGCGCATAAGTCGACGTGCGGGTGCCGGGCGGTACCGCGACCCAGCCTTCCTTCTCCCCGACAAGCTTGACATACTGCTTGGACGTCGCCCACTTGATGAAGGATTTGGCGGCTTCGGCCTTTGTAGAAGACGCCGGAATCGCCAGATTCCACGACCATGACCAGCTCGAGCCGTTCGGCGTGACGTTAACAGGTGCGCGTGTGAACGCGATCTTGTCTGCGACCTGGCTCTGTTTCGGGTCGTAGACGCGGCCCGCCGCCGAGGTGGCGTCGATCCACATCGCGCAATGGCCGGTCGAGAACAAAGCCTGGTTTTCGTTGAAGCCGTTGGAGGTGACGCCGGGCGGACCGTACTTGTTCATCAGGTCGACATAGTCGGTGACGGCCTTCTTCCAGGGTTCGGAGTTGATCTGCGGCTTCCAGTCCATATCGAACCAGCGGCCGCCATGGGTGTTGATCATCGTGCCGAGGAACGCCATGTTCTCGCCCCACCCGGGCTTGCCGCGCAGGCAGAGACCGTATTGCTCCTTCGACTTGTCGGTGAGCTTTGCGGCGAATTCCTTGATCTGGTCGTAGGTCGGCTGCTCCGGCATCTTCAGGCCGGCCGCTTCGAACAGATCCTTGCGGTAAAGGGTGAACGAACTCTCGGTGTAAAAGGGTACTGCATAGAGCTTGCCGTCGACCGTCAGGCCGGTCTTGATCGGTGCCAGCAGGTCGGCGTAGTCGTAATCGTTGCCGAGGTCGTCGAGCGGCTCGAGCCAGCCCTGTTTACCCCAGATCGGCGCCTCATAACCGCCGATCGTGAGAATGTCGTACTGGCCGCTCTTGGTTGCGATGTCGGTCGTGACCTTCTGGCGCAGGACGTTTTCTTCCAGCACCACCCAGTTCAGCTTGTTGCCGGTCTCCTTTTCCCACTCCGGCGACAATTTCTGCATGATGATCATGTCGCCATTGTTGACGGTGGCGATGGTCAGCTCCTCGGCGCCGGCCAGTCCGGCGGTTAGCGCCAGGCAGGCGACGGATGCAGATAGAATGCAAATGATCTTGTTCATGGTCTCCGCTCCTCCTTTACGGATGTTCACGCATAAAATTACATGCGTAAACTTTTTATCTGTCATTCGTACAGATATTGTCAAGCAGATTTTAGACGATGAGGTCGCACGCATTCCGGCATACTGCTCTAAAAGGCCCCGTTTGATGCCCGAAAATAGAGTTTGGCGGTTCAGCGCCGGGATAAGTTTCATTCCTCCATCGCAACAAAAATTATCGCGCGTAAAATTATTTCTTGACGGACTGCGGCTGGCGAGGTACGGGCGGATCAAGGCGCATTTTACGGAAGCGGCCGCGCGCGACGCCGCCTCCCCGCATGAAGGAGATTGCAGATGCCGTTACCTCACAGGGCGCTCGCGCCGGAAGCGCTCGGCCCGACGATCACCGTCGGCGAAATTTTGGTGGAGATCATGGCGACGACGGTCGGCGCCGGCTTTCTCGAGCCGCAGTCCTTGATCGGGCCCTATCCGAGCGGCGCGCCGGCGATCTTCGTCGACCAGGTCGCCCGCATGGGCGGCGGAGCCGGCATCGTCGCCAGCGTCGGTGACGATGATTTCGGCCGGCTGAACGTCGATCGCCTGCGTGGGGATGGCGTCGACGTCTCCGCCATCGCCGTCAGCAAGGATTGGCCGACGGGCAGCGCTTTCGTTCGCTACCGGCCGGATGGCGCGCGCGACTTCGTCTTCAACATTGCCACATCCGCTGCCGGCCGGATTGACCCGACGCCTGCCGCCGCCGATCTCGTCCGCCGCGCCGGGCATCTGCATGTCATGGGAACGGCGCTTTCCATTCCGGGCGCTCGCGACGTGATCCTTTCCGCCATCGAGATTGTGCGCGCTCGCGGCGGATCGGTCTCCCTGGACCCCAATCTTCGTAAGGAGCTGCTGACGGACAGCGGCGTCTTGGAATGTTTCGATCAGGTGCTCGGGGTGGCCGACCTGCTGCTGCCCTCCGGCGAAGAACTTTTCGCCACCGCCGGGCTGACCGACGAAGCCGCGGCCATCGCGAAACTGCAGGAGAGCGGCATCGGCGAAATCGTCCTGAAGCGCGGCGAACAGGGCGCGTCCTTCTTCGGTCACGGCCTTCCGCGCATCGATTGTGCCGCCTTCGCGGTCGCCGAGATCGACCCGACCGGCGCCGGCGACTGTTTCGGCGCTGCCTATCTCACCTGCCGCCGCAAGGGCATGACGCCGGAGGCGGCCCTGCTCCACGCCAATGCGGCCGGCGCCCGCAATGTGACAAGGCGCGGCCCGATGGAGGGCGTCTCCACCCTTGCCGAACTGACGGCCTTCATTGCCGAAACACCGAGGAGATAGATGATGAACCGGATATTGACCCGTCTTGCCGCTGCACGGCGCGAAGGCACGCCCTTCGGCATCACTTCGGTCTGTTCCGCCCATCCCCTGGTTCTGAGGGCCACGATCCGGCGGGCGGTGCGCGAGGGCGAACCGGTGCTGATCGAGGCGACCTGCAATCAGGTCAATCATCTCGGCGGTTACACCGGCATGACGCCCGAGGACTTCATCCGCTTCGTCGGGCGCATGGCGGCCGAGGAAGGGCTCGATCGTTCGCAGATGATCTTCGGCGGTGATCATCTCGGTCCCAATCCGTGGCGACGGGAAACGCCGGAGGCGGCGCTTGAGAAAGCCGAGGCGATGGTCGAGGCCTATGTCAGAGCCGGGTTCGGCAAGATCCATCTCGATGCCTCGATGGGCTGCGCCGGCGAGCCGGCCGCACTTGACGACCGAACGATTGCCGAGCGGGCCGCAAGACTTGCGCAGGTCAGCGAAAGGGCAGCGAAGGCGACCGGCGCACCGCTGCCGCTCTATATTCTCGGCACCGAAGTTCCGGTGCCGGGCGGCGCCGACCATGCGCTCGAAGAACTCCGGCCGACCGCTCGGCAAGCGGCCCGAACGACGATCGCCATTCATCGCGAGATCTTTTCGCGGGCGGGATTGGAGGACGCCTTTTCGCGCGTCATCGCCTTCGTCGTCCAGCCGGGCGTCGAGTTCGGCAGCGAAAATGTCATCGGCTACAGGCCCGAGCTTGCGGTCGAATTGACCGCACTTCTTGACGAGGAGCCGCAATTCGTCTTCGAGGCCCATTCCACGGATTATCAGACCCGGGCTGCCCTCACACGACTGGTGGAGGATGGCTTTCCGATCCTGAAGGTCGGCCCCGGCCTGACCTTTGCGCTGCGGGAAGCCGCCTATGCATTGGATATGATCGCGACCGAGATGGTTCCCGGTTACGGCGACAGGCCGCTGGCGGCGGCGATGGAGGCGGTGATGCTGTCGGCGCCCGGCGACTGGCAGGCCCATTATCACGGTGACGAGACGGCTTTACGGCTGCAGCGGCATTACAGCTACAGCGACCGCATCCGTTATTACTGGAACAGGCCGGAGGCCGATCGGGCGTTCGAGACGCTGCTCGCGGCGTTGCGCGGAAAGGCGATCCCGGAGACGCTGCTGCACCAGTATCTGCCGCAGCTTTCGCCAGCTGAGGCCGGCGATCCCGAGACTATATTGATTGCCGCGGTCGACCGCGTGCTTGCCGATTATCAGAGCGCCTGCGGCACGTTGCCTTGAACTTCCGCCCGCAGGGAAAAGCGGCTTAGCCGCCGGGCGGGAACCCGCCCTCCCCTCTCCGAGGCTTACCGCGTGGTATAACCGCCATCGATGACAAGGACTTCGCCGGTGACATAACTTGCCGCCGCCGAGCAGAGAAACAGGGCGGCGCCGGCCACCTCTTCCGGCTGTCCGACGCGTCCCATCGGGGTCATGCTGCGCCAGGTCGGGAACCAGTCGGGATTGTCGATGCCGCCGCGTGACATATCGGTCTCGATGTAGCCGGGGGCGATAGCGTTGACGCGGATGTTCTCGGCGGCGACTTCGCTCGCCAGGCTCTTGGTCATCATATGGACCGCCGCCTTCGAGGTGTTGTAGGACACCTGGTTCTGCGGAATGTTGGAAACGATGCCCGAGATCGAGCCGATGTTGAGGATGGCGCCGCCGCCCTGGCGCCGCATCGGAGCGAGTGCGGCGCGGCAGGCGCGGAAGACGGCGTCGACATTGACGGTCATGATCTCGCGCCAGATGGCATCGGGGAATTCGCCGCTGTCGCCATGAATGGCAATGCCGGCATTGTTGACGAGGATGTCGAGCCGGCCGGTCCGTGAGAGCGTCTCGGTGACGAGCGCGTCGGCGGCATCGTCTTTCGTCACGTCGGCGGCGATGAAATCGCAATCGACGCCGGCCTTGGCGAGCCGGTCTTCCGCCGCCGCATTGCGGCTCCTTCCCGCAATGAGGACCTTGGCGCCAGCCTCGCCGAGCGCCTCGGCGATCGCAAGCCCGATGCCGCGCGTGCCGCCGGTCACGAGCGCCACCTGTCCATCCAGGCGAAATCTGTCGAAGATCATGTCCGTTTCCTTTCAGCAATTATAGGAGGCGGCGCATCCTCATTAGATGTCCGTGCTCTGCGGCAGGATGACGAGATCGCGGATCGTGATGTTGCGTGGGCGCGTCAGCATGAAGAGCACGGCCTCGGCAACTTCCTTCGGCTCCATCAGACCGCCGGCGGCGAGCGCCTCATCGAGCTTTTCCTGCGGCCAATCGCTGAGAAGCGCGGTGACGACGGGACCAGGCGCGACGGCGCCGACGCGCAGGCCGTGTTTGGCCACCTGCCGCCTCAGCGTATGAACGAATGCCTGGACTGCATGTTTCGAGGCCGTATAGATCGGCTCCCAGACGACGGGGACCATGCCGGCAACGGAACTCGTCAGGATGATATCCCCGGTCTTGCGCTCGACCATATGCGGCAAGACGGCATGCACCGAGCGGAACGCGGCGTTGACGTTCAGATTGAGCATCCGGTCCCAGGCGTCGGGGTCGCCGGTCAGCACCTCGCCGCCGATATAGGAGCCGGCATTGGCGTGGAAAATATCCAGCTGGCCTGCCTTCGCCAGGATTTCAGGCATCATCCGCGCCACGCTTTTCGGATCGGTGAGATCGATGATCAGGGGAATGGCATCGGCACCGAGCGCCGAGCAGATTTCCTTCAATGCTTCTTCGTTCCGGTCGACCAGCACGACACGGGCGCCGGCGGCAAGCAAGGCCTTGGCGCATTCCAGGCCGATACCCGATGCGGCTCCGGTGACGGCCGCGACCTTTCCAGACAGATCCTGTCCCATATTCTTCCTCTGTTTCTTGAGTGTTTTAGGCCCGGCCGTGCGAGATGCGGGATCGGCGTGCCAGCGAGTCGACGATGACGGCGACGGCAAGGACGGCGCCGGTGATCATGTACCGAAGCGACGACGACAGATCGAGAAGTGTCAGCCCGCTGGCGATCGACTGGATGACGATGATGCCGAGAAGGGCTGAATAAGCGCTGCCGCGCCCGCCGAACAGGCTCGTGCCGCCGATCACTGCCGCGGCGATGGCGTTGAGATTGACGTCGCCGGTGCCGGCCTGCTGGCTTGCGGTCGCCAGCCGTGCAGCCGAGAGCACACCGCCGGTCGCCGCAAGCAGCGCGCAGGCGACAAAGGCGCTGGCATAGATGCGTGAGACGTTAATGCCGGAGCGGCGGGCAGCCTCCCGGTTGCCGCCGACGGCATGCATGGATCGGCCCCATTTGGTACGCGTCAGCGCATAGTTCATGGTCGCCACGAGTCCGACGAAGAGGCCGAACATCCAGGGAATGCCGCGCGATTGGTTGAGATAGAATGCGACCGCTTCCAGCGCGATGGTGATGACGACGGCGCGCAGAAATAGTCCGCCGGTCGATTTCGATGACAGGCCGGCTGCCCGGCGGCGCGCCGATGTGCGGTAGCTCGCAAGGAAAAAGGCAATGCCGGCCAGCACCACCAGCAGATAGGCGACCGGGTCCGGCATGACCATGATCTGACCGAAATTGACGAGCCAGGAACCGTAGGGGAGATTGATCGAACCGGTCGCTCCGAGGATATAAAGCTGCAGGCCGAGAACCGCGAGCAGGCCCGACAGGGTGGAGACGAAGCTCGGCATGCCGAAACGGTTGAACAGGAAGGCGTAGAGCGAGCCGATCAGGGCGCCGACGACCATCGCGGCGAGGACCGCGAGCACCACTGGCCAGCCCTGATTGACCCAGAAAACGCCGACCAGTGCGGAGGCGAAGCCGCTGACCGAGCCGACGGAAAGATCGATCTCACCCACCATCAGGATGCAGACGATACCGAGCGAGATGACGCCGACCGTCGAGCAGTCGAACAGCATGTTGACGAGATTGGCGCTGGAGAGAAACACCGGATTGAGCGCCTGGAACACCGTCCAGATGATCGCCAGGCCGATGATGACAGGCAGCGAGCCGAGGTCGCCGGAGCGGATGCGATCCCAAAAGGCGCGGATCGAGCCGGCGAGGCTGTCGTCATGGCGCACCCTTTCGTCACGCCGGTCGAGGAGCTGAGGTGCTGTCGGTTCGTTCGGGATCGTCTTCATCATGGCCTGCCCTCTTCGTTTTGCTGGCCTTGCGCCCGGCGGCGCATGGCGCGGCGCGAGACGGAATTGTTGGATGCGCCGGTAATCGCGCTGACGAGCGCCTCGTTGGAGGCATCGGGCATGAAGGTGCCGTTGTTGCGCCCGAGCCGAAGGACGACGATGCGGTCGGCGACGGCACGCACATCCTCCATATTGTGGCTGATCATGATGACGGCGAGGCCGCGTTCACGCACACGCTCGATCAGGTCCAGCACTTCGGCGGTCTGCGCGACGCCGAGCGCCGCCGTCGGTTCGTCGAGCATGATCAGTTTCGGCTCGAGCAGCAGCGAGCGGGCGATTGCCACCGTTTGGCGCTGACCACCGGAAAGCGAGGCGACGGGCTCGCGCACGCTGGGGATCCGGGCCGAAAGCTCGTTCAAGAGCTTCCAGGCGCGAATCTCCATAGCGACCTCGTCGAGCTGGAAGGGGTTGAGCTCCTTGCCGAGGAAAATATTGGCGACGACGTCGAGATTTTCGCAAAGCGCCAGATCCTGAAACACGGTTGCGATGCCAAGGTCGAGGGCAGCACTCGGGCTCGACAGGTCCGCCTGTTTGCCCTCGAACAGGATCGTGCCCGAGCTCGGCTGGTGCACGCCGGCCAGGATCTTGACCAGCGTCGATTTGCCGGCGCCGTTGTCGCCGACGAGCGCCACGACCTCGCCGGCATGCACGTCGAGTTCGATATCGGTGAGCGCAGATACGGCCCCGAAGTTCTTCGAGATTCCGCGCAGGCTGAGAACGGGCTGGCGCGAGCCGTCAAGAATATGAGAGGTGTCGGACATCGCCTGGCCTTTCAGAAGAAGCGAAAACCGGAAGCGCGGCCGGCGATCCGGCCGCGCCTTCCCTTGGCTCGATTACTTGGTGATGCCGAGCTTCTTGCAGCCGTCGGCATAACGGCCGGTGCACAGCTCCTCGGCGGTGTTGATCTTCTTGTCGATGATCTCGGCCTTGAGGTTTTCGGCGGTGACGACAGCCGGCACGAAGAGCTGTGCCGGCGTGTCGTAAAGCGTCATCTCCGCCTTGATCGTCTCCCCTGCCAAAAGCTTGACGGCGACGTTGGCCGCGGCCGCGGCGACGATTTCGCTCGGCTTGGAGATCGTGTTGTACTGATCCCCCGATATGATCAGCTGCAGCGCGGCGA
Source organism: Rhizobium sp. M1 (assembly GCF_002531805.1). Classification (NCBI taxonomy): domain Bacteria; kingdom Pseudomonadati; phylum Pseudomonadota; class Alphaproteobacteria; order Hyphomicrobiales; family Rhizobiaceae; genus Rhizobium; species Rhizobium sp. M1. Next base: position 37,794 of record NZ_NWSW01000022.1, read on the forward strand.
TCGTCGCGTCATTGCCGGTCACCGGCGGCACGGGATCGACACCGGCGGCCTTGAAGGCGGCGATGGCGCCGCCGCCGGTACCGTCATTGGCGGCGACGACGCCGACGATCTGTTTGCCGAAGCGGGTGATCTGGCCGGCCGCCCATTGCTGCGCATTCGCCGGCTGCCAGTTCGGCGTGTCGAATTCGGCAAGCGTCTTGTAGCCGCCGCTGGCGAGACCCTCGTGAATGCCGTCCTTGATCAGCCCGGCGGCCGCATCGGTCGGCGAACCGTTGATCTGCAGAATGCCGCCGCCGTCGGTCGGCACGTTCTTGGCCTTCAGATGCTGGACGAGCGATTCCGCGATCGCCTTGCCGATCGCCTTGTTGTCGAAGGAGACGTAGAAATCGGCCTTGCCCTTCGGGATCGGACGGTCATAGGCGATGACCTTGACGCCCTGGCTCTGGGCGAGCTGGACGAGAGATGCGGCGGCTGCCGAATCCACCGGATCGAGCACGATGACCTTGGCGCCCTGAGTGATGGCCGAATTGAATTGCTGCTGCTGTTTGGCGATATCGGCATCGGCATTCTGATAGATGACCTTGCATGAGGCGCAGAGCTTTTTCATCTCCGCGACGAAGCCCGGATGGTCATGCTCTTCGTAACGGGTCGAGCCCTGGTCAGGCATGAGGAATGCGACCGTCGCATCCGCAACGGCGCTTTGCGCGAAGGCGGAAGCACTGCCGAGCAATGACAGGACAAGTGTTGCCGCGCCTGCCGCTTTTGTCGAGAATTTCATCATTTCCATCTCCTCCCATTGGAAAACTTGTGTAGTTTCGTCGTTGCGGTGTTCTCTAAACGAGCCGCCTCCTCGCCTGTCCCGGCAGTTTGCAGTTTTCTGAGGACAAGCGCCTGCTCTCGCGAACCGCTCATCGCGTGTTCGCGTTCAAACCAGTGTCAGTTTTGTCCCTCCTCCCGTCCTCCCTATCGCCTTCTTCGGCGGATGGTTGCTTCCTATTACCCGGAACCGTGCTCGCCCGGCGCCCTTAAGCCGCCTTGACCACGTTGATATTGTCGCCCAGCAATCGTCGGAAGCGGGAGGGCGTCATGCCCTTTTCCGCGAGGAACTGGCGGTTGAAATTGGATAGATTGTTGAAACCGACCTCGAAGCAGATATCGGTGATCGATGCGTGATCGTCGCTCATCAGGATCTGACAGGCGAGGTTGATGCGCAGGCGTTTCACATATTGCACGAGCGACATACCGGTGTGGCGGCGGAAGGCGCGCGAAAAGGCGCCGGTGGACTGTCCGGCAATCCCGGCAAGGTCGGCTTCGTCGAAGGATTTCGTCAGGTTCTCCCTGATATAGGCGAGTGCCTTGTTGATGCCGGCCGACATGTAGCCGGATGGATCGGGCAGATAGCTTGGGCTGGCGAGAAGCTGGGCATCCTGCGCCCGGCTGAGCAGGCCGACGATCATCATGAAGAGCTCGATGCGACGCACGCCCTGCGCCTGCTGCACCTCGTTCATCAGCGGCGCGACCTGCCGGCTGGTCTCGGCGCCGAAGAGCACGCCGCGGCGGGACGCTTCGAGGACCGGCTCGAAGGGGCCGAGTTCGGCCAGCACCTTCATCGTGTCGCTGATGAAATTTTCGCTGAACTGAATGAGCTGGCATCGAAGCGGAATGCTCGATCCCTTGGGGACGTCGCTGATCCAGTTGTGGGGAAGATTGGGGCCGGCAAGCACGAGATTGCCCGGTTCGAACTCCCCGATGAAATCGCCGACGAAATATCGACCGGTTGTCGCCACGACGAGATGCAGCTCGTATTCCGGATGAAAATGCCAGCGAACCGTATGATAGGGATAACCGTGCGCCTTCGTCGCGAAAGATTCGCCCGGACGGATCTGAACGACTTCCAAGTCAGGTTCCATCGTTTCCTCCTCCGAGGACGGGTTCCAAGCCCACCCGCCAAATTCCCTTTTTGGCTTTATTGTTGAGCGGAGTGTAGTGATCTCGTTTCGCGCCTGCCACCACGATTCACGGTCAAAACCGATACTTTTTTGACGGTTGACGCCGCGCAGGCGGTGCAAAGACGACGACAATCCGCATCGGAGATCGCCCAAAGACCTACGTCAGGCGGCCAGGGCGGCGATGACGTTCCTGACCAGCGCAGCCGAAGACAGCCGGCTCGTGGCGCAGCTCGGAGCGCCGATCGCCCCGACGCGTACGGAAACGCCGCCGCGCGCATTGGCGATCGCAAACATCGACTCGTCGGTCAGATCATCGCCGATGGTGATCGGGCAGCGGTCCTTGAATGGGTCGGACTGAAAAAAACGCTCCAACGCATCACCCTTGCTTGAGCGTGCCGGCCGCAGCTCGAAGACCATCTTGCCGAGCTGCAGCGCCCAGTTCGGCCCGGCGACCTTGGCATAGTGATGCATGCGCTCTTCGAGCACTTTTTCATATTCGGGCGCGAGCCGGTAATGGGCGGCAACGGCGGCACCCTTGTCCTCGATCAGCACGCCTGGATAGTGCTCGGCTTCGGCGGTCAGGGCATGTTTCAGAGCCTGAAACTCGGGTGTCGCCTCAAGCGTATGCATTCCGGCGGCACTTCTGATCTCGGCGCCATGCAGGCCCGCTGTCGGGAATGCAAAGGGTTTGAACAGCGCGTCCGCATAGGCAAGCGACCGTCCGGTCACCAGCGCCAGGGCGCCGCCAAGCTTGTTCGACAGGCGGTGAAGCTGTCCGGGAAGAGCCTCCGGGACTTCGATCGCATCCGGCGTCGGCGCGAGATTGAGCAGCGTTCCGTCGATGTCGAGAAACATTGCCCAGCGCTCCGGCTCGTCCAAAACCAATGAAAGCATTTCCTGTGTGGCGGTGTCGTCCTGCACGGTCTTCTCCAAACTCTGCAATCATTGAAGCTAGGTCGCCGGCCGACGAGGGCAAGGTGAGATTCAGACTCCGGAACATCCGAAGGCCAATCGGCGTTTTATCTGGCCGCCCGTACAAGCACTCCCGCCGTAAAAGGTACATTGATGGCCAAAAGCAGTTCCAAGCATAGCGAGGAGGTCAATGCGCCGTTGGCGCATGGTGCGGCTGTTCTGCCGCTGGTGACCATCGACGACTACAACAACGAACTGCGCGACAAGAACGGTTTCGTCGGCGACAACGCCAACAAGGAAACCTTTCAGCAGAAGCTCGATGATTGGAGAAAACATGTCCGCAAGTTCGGAGACGATCCGATCGGCAAGGTTGCAACGGCAAAGCTCTCCAAGAAAAAGATCGAGGCTCTGCTGAAGGGAGACGATATGGAGGCCGCCGCACTGGTCATGGGTGCGGTGGAGGATTTCGCGCAGGACTTTGCCGAGGTGATCGGAAAATTTCTGAAGGACAAGCGTTGGGGCAAGACCGAGCGCATCGTTGTCGGCGGCGGCTTCAGGCAAAGCCGCTTCGGGGAGCTGACGATCGCCAGGACCATGGTTCTGCTCAAGGCGGCGGGCATCAATATCGAGGTCGTGCCAATCGTCCACCATCCGGACGAGGCGGGACTGATCGGCTCCGTGCATCTCATGCCACCCTGGATGTTCAAAGGCTACGAGACGATGCTGGCTGTCGATATCGGCGGCACCAACGTCCGCGCCGGCGTCGTTGAATTCGGAAAGGAAAAAACGCCGCATTTTTCGGATGCGCGCGTCTGGGAATCGGTCATCTGGCGCCATGCCAACGACGAGCCGAGCCGCAGTGCGACGATAGAGAAGCTGGCGGCGATGTTGCAGGGGCTGATCGACAAGGCCGAAAAAGCCAATTTGAAACCGGCGCCGATTATCGGGATCGGCTGTCCCGGCATCATCAAGGCCGACGGCTCGATCGAACGCGGTGGGCAGAATCTGCCGGGCGGGAATTGGGAAAGCGACAGCTTCAATCTCCCCGCCGCGCTGATAAAGGCCATTCCCGAGATCGGCGACCACAGCACATTCGTGATGATGCACAACGACGCCGTCGTGCAGGGATTGTCGCAGATCCCCTTCATGCACGACGTGTCGAGATGGGCGGTGCTGACCATCGGCACAGGCCTGGGCAATGCTCATTTTACCAATCGCGAAGGGATGAACGCGCGATAGCGGCTGACCATCTGTCCGCGCTGCATGGCTGGCGCAGGCATGGCTGCAAAGGCTTATGGTAAATAGTCGGTAAATAAAGAGGAATTTGGCAGACGGAAGTGAAGCCGTCCATAAGTTCCGCTAGAGACGGTTCATTCGTAGCGGAATGCGGGATCGGTTGGGCTGGGAGAATGGCAATCATTCAGCCGGTCTATGGCCTCCGAGCATATCCATCGGCACCTGATTCGCCTAGCAGGAGCTTTTGTCATCTTTGTCCGGGACAATCCTGCCCCGTATTGCAGGCGCGCGCTTCCTCCCCTTCCCCTCCCCTTTCCGGCTTTGAATCTAAAAGATGGTGATAACGCCGGCGGGCAGTTCTCCGCAGGTTCAAATTGCGCTTATCTCTGTGGTTCCTCGCAAGCCCATAAGCAGACGAAAGATGGAAGATGAACTTCAAGGGAATAAGCGCTCCGCTCAATGCCGGTCGTCTCGAACAAATGCTCGGCCTTGCCTCGTCACGCCGCGATCCCGAAGCCCAAGACGCAAATGACAAGTCCTCCGGCAATGAACCCGTCCGCGGGCTGGAGGCCGAAAGCCTGGACCGTTCGTCTGTCTATAAGTGAGAAACTGCATCCTCAGCCGGGCCGTGCCGAGCGACGAAGCAGTCCGCGATGAGCCGGCAATGACGTTTGGCAGTTCGGTCGGCTTCGGCGGATGCGGTCCCGGCGTCATTGTCAGCTGACAATTTCGCTAAGATTCCGGAATTCCACATGATTTTTTCGTCGAATCCGGTTTGTTATTGATTGGCTAACCAAGAAATCGCTTGACGGAATCACGAGACTCACGATCATTTGCGCAAAATTACCCGATTTATCAGGATTTGCGTGAATGCCGACCAAGGCCGCGATTGTTGAGAAAGCCAAGAGAGCGAGTCAGGTCTCGATCGACGAGACGATTGCGCAGGACTCGACGATGCTCAGCAGCCAGTTGCAGGTGCTGTTCGAGCGGTTGTTTTCGCCCGATGCCCGTAAATCGCTGCGGCGGTTCAGCAGCACCGAGACGGCCAAGCTGCTTGGCGTCACCGACAGCTATGTTCGCCACCTCGCCGCCCAGGTGGAAAGCATCAATCCCGAAAAGACGGCCGCCGGCCGCCGGGTGTTCTCGCTCGAAGAAATTCATGCGATGCGCCAGCATCTCGGACGCACCAAGCCTTCCTATCTGCCGATGCGCCGGCCGGGCGACCATCTCCAGGTGATCGCCGTTACCAATTTCAAGGGTGGCTCCGGCAAGACGACGACATCCATCCATCTGGCGCAGTTCCTGGCGCTTCGCGGCTACCGCGTCCTTGCCGTCGACCTCGATCCGCAGGCGTCGATGTCGGCAATGCTCGGCTATCAGCCGGAATTCGACGTCGGCGAAAACGAAACGCTTTACGGCGCCATCAAGTACGACGAGACGCGCCGCGACGTCGCCGACATTGTCCGCCAGACCTATTTCCCCGGTCTCGATCTCATCCCCGGCAATCTCGAACTGCACGAGTTCGAACACGACACTCCAAAGGCGCTGGCCGATACCAACCGCGACGACAAGGACATGTTCTTCATGCGGGTCGGCAATGCGCTGCATTCGCTGGAGCAGAGCTACGACGTCGTCATCATCGATTGCCCCCCTACCCTCGGCTTCCTGACGCTGTCGGCTCTGTGCGCTGCCACCGCCGTGCTGATTACCGTTCATCCGCAAATGCTCGACGTAGCCTCGATGAACCAGTTCCTGACGATGACCTCCGACCTCCTGGCCGTGGTCAAGCAGGCAGGCGGCAACCTCGATTATGACTGGATGCGCTATCTGGTCACCCGCTATGAGGCCAATGACGGTCCGCAGGCCCAGATCGTCGCCTTCCTGCGCAGCCTGTTCGGCGAGCGCGTGCTGACCTCGATGATGGTCAAATCGACGGCGGTTTCGGATGCGGGCCTGTCCAAGCAGACGATCTACGAGGCGGGACGCGAGACGATGCATCGCCAGACCTACGACCGCGGCGTCGAATCCGTCGACAATGTCAATGCCGAGGTCGAGCAACTCATTCGCAGTGCATGGAGCAGGACATGAGCCCAAAAGGTCGCGATATCCTGAAGAGCATGGTCGGCGCCGTGGAGCCGGCACGCCCGGAGGCGCCGGGCGCGCCGCCGCCGCCGCATCGGCCCTCGGGCGCGGTCAAGGCGATGAACCTGTCGCTCGGACGATTGGGTGAGGAAGCGGCAGCCGCCAAGGCGCTGCGCGAATCGCTTGCCTCCGGCGACAGGGTGCTGGAGATCAATCCGGCTGCCGTCGAGAGGTCCTTTATCCGCGACCGCATCCCGGTCGACAAGGACCCCGAATTCGAGCGGTTGAAGCAGTCGATCCAGGAAAGCGGACAGCAGGTTCCAATCCTGGTGCGGCCGGATCCTGAGAAGGCCGGGTATTACCAGGCCGCCTACGGTCACCGGCGTCTGCGTGCGGCTGCCGAGATCGGGGTTCCCATCAAGGCTGTGGTGCGCAAACTGACGGACGAAGAACTGATCCTCGCACAGGGTCAGGAAAACGGCCCGCGCGTCGACTTAAGCTTCATCGAACGGGCGCTGTTTGCGCGGCGCATGGATGAACACGGCTTCAGCCGCGACATGATTGCCCAGGCGCTGGCGACGGACAAGCCGGAAACGTCAAGGCTGCTGCAGGTGGCGCAGACGATCGATCCCGAGATCATTCTTGCCATCGGGCCAGCGCCCAAAGTGGGGCGTCCGCGCTGGTTGGCCTTTGCCGAGAAATTCAGGGAGGCAGGCGGTCAGAAGAAGGCGCGGGCCGCAATTGGTGCGGCCGCTTTCCAAACGCTGGAGAGCAATAGCCGCTTCGACGCCATCTGGAAGGCGCTGGAGGAAAAGAGCGCACCGCAGCGAGTCGAGCAAACGCTTCGCACCCAAGGCGGCACGCAACTTGCTTCGGTGACCCAGTCCGGGAAAACCTTTCGCATCACCGTCAAATCGGCGGCGTTTTCAGAATTCCTGGCTCAGCGGTTGGTTGGCCTCGCCGCCGAGTTCGAAGAGGAAAATGAGGGAAAATGAGGCAGTTAGACCGATTGTCAGCTGACAATTCGGATAGGAGATAACCCGCAAAAGAAAAAAGCCCCCGAACGTCACCGTCACGGAAGCTTTCCTCGTAGTCTTGAACACCTCCGAGAATCGCACTTCCGAGAATCGCTGTCAAGAGTTTTTGGCGCCGTTTTGGCGAGCGGATTTCTTTTGCCTCGTCGAGGTGGAAGAGATGGAAACCGGAAGTATAACGACGCCCTTCGGGCGGCGGTCGATGACGCTTGGCATGCTCGCAAGCCAGGTGATGGCAGGTGAGATCAAGCCTGATCAGGCGGTCGACAAATGGAAGCTGTTTCGTACGCTGTGCGAAGCAAAGCCGCTGCTCGGCATCAGCGATCGGGCGCTTGCCGTGCTCAATGCGCTCTTGAGCTTTTATCCGAAGAACGAGCTGGCTCAGGAAAACGGCTTGATCGTATTCCCGTCGAATATCCAGCTGTCGCTCAGAACGCATGGCATGGCCGAACAGACCGTGCGGCGGCATCTTGCAGCACTCGTCGAGGCGGGGCTTCTGCTGCGCAAGGACAGCCCTAACGGCAAGCGTTATGTCCGCAGGGACAGGGCAGGGGAGGTTAACGACGCTTTCGGCTTCTCGCTGGCGCCGCTGCTTGCCCGCGCCGAGGAGATCGAACAGCTGGCCGCCGAGGTGATGGCCGAGCGGCTGCATGTTCAGCGTCTGCGCGAACGCATCACGCTTTGCCGCCGCGATATCGCCAAGCTGATCGAAGCGGCTGTTGAAGAAGACGTTCAGGGGGATTGGCAGGGCCTGTACCGGGAGTTTCGGGATCTGGTCGAAGGGCTGCCCCGGTCGCCGACGACGGCACAGCTTGAACAATTGCTGGAAGCATTGACGACGCTCAGGGGGGATATCCTTAACCGGCTGGAAATTCGAGTTAAATCGACAAAACAACGCGGCAATGCCGATTATATCGAGCGTCACATACAGAATTCAAACCCCGAATCCATCTCTGAACTTGAACCAAGCTTCGACACGAAGCAGGGCGCGATGCCGGAGCAAGACAATGGGCGAGGGGCCGTGACGCTGGAAGAGGGGAGGGGTGAGATTGCCCATCCGGGCAGGCAGGAGGAGAGGCAAGGTCGACGACCGGGCGCGCGCGATGATGCCGGCAGGCTGAAATCCTTCCCGCTCGGCCTGGTTCTGCAGGCCTGCCCGGAAATCCTTGCCTACGGCGCGAATGGCGAAATCCGCAGCTGGCGCGATCTGATGGCCGCGGCCGTGACCGTTCGATCGATGCTCGGCGTCAGTCCGTCAGCCTACGAGGAGGCCGCAAACGCGATGGGACCGGAAAATGCCGCGACGGTGATGGCATGCATCCTTGAGCGCGGCGGCCATATCAATTCGGCCGGTGGTTACCTCCGCGACTTGACGCGGCGCAGTGAAAAGGGAGAGTTCGCGATCGGCCCGATGCTGATGGCGCTCCTGCGGGCAAATGCGCCGGCCGGCCGAAAAACTGGATAAGGTGCGAGGGTTGGAGGCCGCTGCAGCTTGATTTGTCGAATGTCAGCGGATCAGCCTTCGCTCCAGGAAAGCCTGCGCGTCGCGGCGCCCATCGGCAACGCAGTAAACGACGACGTCGGTGCCTATGATGCGATAGATCATGCGCTGAGGCTTGTGGTGCAGCTCCCGATATCCGGTGAGGCCGATGCTCGTAAGCTCTTTCGGATTATTTCCACGGGCAGGGAATTCTGCGAGATCGGTACATGCGCGTTCGATTTCCGTCAGAATACGCTCGGCTGTCTCGGCGCCGTCGCGACGGGCGGTGAAACGATAGAGATCCTCGATGTCGCGTTCCGCCTCCTCGGCGAAAAGAACGTGATACGACATCAGGATTGGCTGTCGGCCAGACGTTTTCGGATGCGTGCGAAGGATTCGGCAGCAGAGCGCAGCTTGCCCTCCTCGACTTGCCGGTTGGTCAGCGCCAGCACTTTCAGGAGCGCCAGGGTCTCTTGTGTTTCCTCGTATTGGCCGACGTCCTGCAGAATGGCTTTCGCCTCGCCGTGAAGAGTAATGACGGCCGGCTGCGGATTGTCCTTCAGTGTCCGCATGATTTCGGGCGCATGCGCCTTGAGATGGCTGATGGGTTTCACCTTTTCTGACAGCCTCATGGGGTCGCTCCCTTTCGACCAAAATATAGATCACCGAATGGTCGATTGAAAGGAGCCTTTGCCGGTTGAGGCGCGGCCGCTTTTTTTCACGCAACCTCCGCGAAAGAGAATGTCATTTCTTATAATGAAGTTTGTCTACTGATTTTATAGATTAAACTTTGCAACCAGTGATCGGATCGTGATCTCATGCCCTATCTCCTCAGCCTTCTCGACAAAAGCCCGATCGAACAGGGTTTCACTGCTGCGGATGCGTTGCGGGCAACGGTAAAGATTGCCGCCCGGGCCGAGGAACTCGGTTATCACCGTTTCTGGGTTGCCGAACATCACGGCATGTCCAATCTGGCGAGCTCGGCGCCGGAGGCGCTGATCGCCTACCTCCTCGCCAGGACCTCGAAGATCCGTGTCGGCTCCGGCGGCGTCATGCTGCAGCATTATAGCGCCTATAAGGTTGCCGAGACCTTCAATCTTCTGGCATCGCTCGCGCCGGGCCGCGTCGATCTCGGCGTCGGCAAGGCGCCGGGCGGCTTTCCGCTGGCAACACGCGCCCTGCAGCTTGGCGTCGATCCGTCTAGGAAGCCGGATTTTGCAAGTCAGCTTTCCGACCTCAACGTCTATCTCGCCGCCGATCCGAATTACGACGGTGCGCAGGCAGCCCCTTTCCCGCCGACGGCGCCCGATCGTTTCCTGCTCGGCGCCAGCGTCGAAAGCGCCGAACTGGCGGCCGAGAAGGGCTGGGAACTGGTCTCTGCCGGTCACCTGAATGGCGATCCTGACAATCTGCGCAGAACCTTCGAGGCCTATGAGCAGGCATCCGGCGGCAAACGACCGATCCTGGCGCTCGCAGCCTTCGCTGCCGAAAGCGAGGATTATGCCCGCGAGCGTGTCGGCAAGCTGCGCATCGTCAAAGTGTTCCTGCCGAACGGGCAGACCGTCAATGTCGGCAGCGCGGAGCAGGCTGCCGAGTTTGCCCGCCAGGCCGGCGTCACCGACTACCGTATCGAGGAGAAGGTGCCGAGCGTGCTGCACGGCACGGCACAGCAGATCCGCAAGGAATTGGACGAGCTCCATCGCCGTTACGGCGTCAAGGAATTCGTGCTCGACACGCCGGCGCTTTCAACCGCTGACCGCCTTGCCTCTATCGAGCTGCTCGCCGCCGAGCGGCTTTCCCTCGTCGCCTGACCTTTTCAAGGAGATCGATCCCATGGCTCAGAAACACGTCACGTTCGGCATCATGCTGCAGGGTCCGGGCGGTCATATGAATGCCTGGAAGCATCCAAGCGGACCGGCCGATGCCAGCGTCAATTTCGATTTCTTCGTGACGACGGCGCGCAAGGCGGAGGCGGCCGGCATCGCTTTCGCCTTCGTCGCCGACGGGCTTTATATCAATGAGCAGTCGATCCCGCATTTCCTCAACCGGTTCGAACCGATCGCCATTCTCTCGGCGCTGGCAGCCTCCACTTCGAAGATCGGCCTCGTCGGCACGGTCTCGACCTCCTACAGCGATCCCTTCACCATTGCCCGGCAGTTCGCTTCGATCGATCTCATCAGCGGCGGCAGGGCAGGGTGGAATGCCGTAACTTCGCCGCTCGAGGGTTCTGGCAGAAATTACAGCCGCGAACATCCCGAGCACGAGCTGCGCTACGAGATCGCTGAGGACTATATCGACGCGATCAAGGGTCTCTGGGATTCCTGGGACGACGATGCTTTCGTGCGCAATCGCGAGACCGGCGTCTTTGTCGACAAGGCGAAGATGCATCGCCTCAACCATAAGGGTCGCTTCTTCCGTATCGAAGGGCCGCTCAATATCGGCCGCTCGAAGCAGGGTCAGCCGGTCGTCTTCCAGGCGGGCGCTTCGGATTCCGGCATCCGGCTCGCCGGCAAACATGCCGATGCTGTCTTCACCAATGGCGGACCGTTCGAAGAGGCTCGAGGCTTCTATCGGCAGCTCAAGGACAGTGTCATTGCTCAGGGACGCCCCGCGGCGGAAGTCGGCATCTATCCCGGCATCGGCCCGATCGTCGGCAAGACGTCCGAGGAAGCGGAAGCCAAGTACCAGGCGATCCGCAATCTCGTCACGATCGAGGAGGCGCTCCTCTATCTCGGCCGCTTCTTCGATCATCATGATTTCAGCGTCTACCCGCTCGATGAGGCTTTTCCTGACATTGGCGATATCGGCAGGAACAATTTCCGCGCCACCACCGACCGCATCAAGAGGACGGCGCGCGAGAAGGGGCTGACGCTCCGCCAGGTCGCGCTCGATTCCGCGACGCCGCGCACGGCTTTCATCGGCACTGCGGAGCATATTGCCGATGAGATCATCCGCTGGGTGGATCATGGCGCCGCCGACGGCTTCATTCTCGGCTTCCCCGTCATCGCCGAAGGCTTCGACGATTTCGCTGAGCACGTTCTGCCGATCCTGACCGAGCGCGGCTATTTCGATCCGGTCCTGAAGGGCGAGACGCTGCGGGATCATCTGGGCCTGCCCTTCCGGGAAAGCCGGTATGCGGTCAGTGCCGACCAGGTCGAGCAGGGGAGGGCTGTCGGCGCCTGAGGCGCCGGCGAACCGCCATGGACACCATCGCTCTGAACACGCGCAGCAACGATCCGATCGAGACGGGCATCGCCGCCTATCTCGACGAGATCATCGCGCTTCGCCACGACCTGCATCAATATCCCGAGCTGGCCTTTCAGGAGCTCAGGACCAGCAAGCTCGTGGCATCCCGCCTTTCCTCCTGGGGCTACGAGGTGGCGACGGGCATTGCCGGCACCGGCATCGTCGCCACCCTCAGGCGGGGCGAGGGCAGGAAGCGGATCGGCATCCGGGCGGATATGGACGCGCTGCCGATCGAAGAGGCGACCGACCTTGCCTATGCCAGCAGCAATCCCGGCGTCATGCATGCCTGCGGCCATGACGGTCATACATCGATCCTGCTGGCCGCCGCCCGCTATCTCGCCGAAAACGGCAACTTCAGCGGCACGCTCAGGCTGATCTTCCAGCCCGCCGAGGAAATCGGCGCCGGCGCCCGCAAGATGATCGCCGAAGGCCTGTTCGAACGGTTTCCCGTCGATGCGGTCTTCGGTTTACACAACTGGCCGGGTGTGCCGACGGGTCAATTCGGTTTCGTCGCCGGTCCGGCCATGGCCTCCGTCGACCAGGCGATCGTCAAGATCATCGGCAAGGGCGGCCACGGCGCCGAGCCGCACCGCGCCGTCGATCCGGTGCTGGCTTCCGCCTCCTTCATCACCGCGCTGCAAAGCGTCGTCTCGCGCAATGTCGATCCGCAGGACATGGCGGTCGCCACCGTCGGCTCGATCCATGCCGGCTCCGCCTCGAACGTCATCCCCGAGAGCGTGGAGATGAAGCTCACCATGCGGGCCTTCAGCGAGACGGTTCGCCAGCTGCTGCAGGAGCGCATTCCAGCCCTTGCCCGTGCCCAGGCCGAAAGCTTCGGCGCGGCGGCGGATGTGAAATACCGGCTCGGTTTTCCGGCGCTGGTCAATCATCCCAAGGAAACGGCCTTTGCCCGGGATGTCGCCTATGACGCACTCGGCCTCGCGGCGATCGAGAAGGATTTCCGCCCGCGAACCGCAAGCGAGGATTTCGCCTTCATGCTGCAGGCCAATCCAGGCAGCTACCTCTTCGTTGGCAACGGCGACAGCGCGCCCCTCCACAGCGCCCATTACGATTTCAACGACGCGATCATCGCGCCGGCCGCCCGCTATTGGGTCCGGCTCGCGGAAGCATTCCTCACTGAAGACAATGGGTGATCAACGATATGAGCGATACGTTTCTTTACACGACCCCCCTCGATCCCCGCGCGAAGCCGTTGATCGATGAGCTGATCCGCGAATATGACAGCCGCTACGGCGATTATTTCAGCGCCGAGGGCGCGGCGGCCGAGCTGAACCGCTATCCCCCTGAAGCTTTCGCCCCGCCTCACGGCAATTTTCTCCTGCTGATCCGCAATGGCGAAACCATCGGCGGCGGCGCTTTCAAGCATTACGATGATCGCACCGCCGAATTCAAACGCATCTGGACACGCGCGGACCTGCGCCGCCAGGGCCTTGCCCGCAAGCTGCTGGTGGAGCTGGAAGCTCAGGCGGCCCGCCAGGGTTATACGAGGATCTATCTGACGACCGGTTTCCGGCAGCCCGAGGCCGTCGGCCTCTATCTGAACTACGGCTACACCGCTCTCTTCGACACGTCAGCCGATCCCGAGATCTACAAGAGCCTGCCCTTCGAGAAGGACATCACCCATCTCGTTCCGCCGGTCTTCGGAACCGAGGTGGCCGAACCGCGCCTGCGCGTGGCCGGCGCACATCTCTGAAAGCGACAAGACGATAATCATAAAAGGGAAGCAAGAATGGCACTGACGACGGATTTCGCCGGCATTGAGCCCGGCAGCAGAACGGCAGAACCCAGGCAGGATCATTCCCGTTACCGCATCGTGCCGGCGCGCCATCCCGAGCGGCTGGCGGGCACGATCTTTGCGGCCGTCCTCATCGTCGCCGTGCTCTATTCCACCTTCACCAATCCGCGCTGGGGTTGGAGCGTCTTTGCCGAATGGTTCTTCGCCGAGCCGGTTCTCGTCGGCCTCGGCCGGACATTGCTGCTGACTGCCCTTGCCGCCATATCGGGCTCCATTCTCGGAACAGCCCTGGCGCTCGCCCGCGTCTCCAGATCGCCGCTGCTGTCAGGCCTTTCCTGGGGCTATATCTGGCTGCTGCGCTCGATCCCCATGATCGTGCTGCTGCTGATATTGAACAATCTCGGCTATCTCTACGAAACGATCAGGATCGGCGTCCCGTTCACCGACACGGTCTTGCTCGATTACCCCACCGTGCAGCTGCTGACGCCCTTCGCCGCTGCCTACCTCGGCCTCACGCTCAACCAGTCGGCCTTCTTCGCCGAGATCGTCCGCGGCGGCATTCTGTCGGTGGATCATGGGCAGATGGAGGCCGCAGCCGCACTCGGTCTGCCGCGCCGCCGCCAGGCCTTCCGCATCGTGCTGCCGCAGGCCATGCGCTCCATCCTGCCGACCGGTTTCAACGAGCTCATCGGATTGGCGAAAAGCACGTCCGTCGTCTATGTGCTGGCGCTGCCGGAACTGTTCTACACCGTCCAGGTGATCTACCGCCGCAATCTCGAGGTCATTCCGCTGCTGATGGTCGCCACCGTCTGGTATCTGATCATCATGACAGTGCTGTCGGTGGCCCAGCACTATATCGAGCGCTATTTCTCCAGGGGCGCCGTCCGCAATCCGACACCGCTGCCGTTCCAGGCATTTTTCGAACGCTTCCGCCGTCCGCTGCCGGTTCTCGATAGCGCGGCCAATAAAGGACGCAATCTTGGTTTCCATGATGCGGGAGCTCTGCGGGCAGGCGGTGCGGTGCGCATCCACGGCATCTCGAAAAGCTTCGGCTCGCTGAAGGTCCTCGACAATATCGAGCTCAACCTGCCGGCCGGCAGCGTGACCGCCATTCTCGGCCCCTCCGGTTCCGGTAAGTCGACGTTGCTGCGGTCGATCAATCACCTGGAGCGTGTCGACGAGGGCTTCATCTCCATCGACGGCGATTTCGTCGGCTATAGCAGGAAGGGCGATACGCTCTACGAACTCAAGGAAAAAGAGATCCTCAAACGCCGCGCCGATATCGGCATGGTCTTCCAGAGCTTCAATCTCTTCCCGCATCTGACCGTGCTCGAAAACCTCATAGAGGCGCCGATTGTTCGCGGCCTCGGCCGTGAGGAAGCCGTGCAGCTGGCGCAGGAACTGCTGGCACGCGTCGGTCTCAGCGACAAGATCAATGCCTATCCGCGCCAGCTCTCCGGTGGCCAGCAGCAGCGTGTGGCGATTGCCCGCTCGCTGGCGCTCCGTCCCAAGGTGCTGCTCTTCGACGAGCCGACTTCCGCACTCGATCCGGAACTCGTCGGCGAGGTGCTCGACGTCATCAAGGAGCTCGCCCGCACCGGCACGACGCTCGTCATCGTCACCCATGAAATCGGTTTTGCCCGCGAAGTCGCCGATACCGTCGTCTTCATGGAAAGCGGCCGCATTCTGGAGGCCGGTCCGCCGGCCCGGATCTTCACGCAAGCGGAACATCCTCGAACGCGCGAATTCCTCGCCAAGGTTCTCTAGCGCCGAACAGCGCTGATGAAATGCCGGGCCGCGACGGGCTGCTCCGGTTGACTGACAAACAACCACAACCTGAAGACGAAATGGAGAAGGGGCATGGCATTTACAGATAGAGTAAGGCTTCTCATAGCGGGAGCCGTCGCCATTGGCGCGATCGGTTTCGGTTCCGCTCAGGCGCAGCAGAAGTTCGATCTCAGCCCCGAACAGCCGAACCGGCTGCGGGTGGAAAAGAACGAGAAGCGCATCGCTGAAATCAAGGACTTCAAGTTCGTCGAAAACGGCGTCTTCACCGTCGGCATCAGCTCGAGCGGCAATCTTCCGCTGCACGACTATGCCTCCGATTCCAAGACGGTCATCGGTTATGACGTCGATCTGGCGCAGGCGATTGCCGACAGCCTGGGTCTGAAGCTCAATCTCGTTTCCGTTGCCTGGGCCGATTGGCCGCTGGGGCTGACCTCCGGCAAGTTCGATGCGGTGATCTCGAACGTCACGGTGACGGAAGAGCGCAAGGAAAAGTTCGATTTCTCGACCTACCGCAAGGATGAGCTCGG
This sequence comes from Rhizobium sp. M1, assembly GCF_002531805.1. NCBI lineage: Bacteria > Pseudomonadati > Pseudomonadota > Alphaproteobacteria > Hyphomicrobiales > Rhizobiaceae > Rhizobium > Rhizobium sp. M1. Next base: position 53,804 of record NZ_NWSW01000022.1, read on the forward strand.
TTTCTACGTCAGGGCCGACAACCCGATCACATCGATCAAGGTGCCAAAGGATATTGCCGGCCTGAAGGTCATCACCGATGCCGGAACCAACCAGGAGAAGATCCTGCTGGAGTGGGACCGGCAGAATGTCGCGGCCGGCCTCAAGCCGATCGAGGTGCAGTATTATGACGACGACGCGGTGAAGGATCTTGCCGTCCAGTCCGGCAGGGCCGACGCCGTCTTCAGCGTCAACGCCACCCAAGCCTATGCGGCGGGCATCAACGGCAAGACCAAACTCGTCGGCACCGTCAGCGGCGGCTGGCCGATCACGGCGGAGATCGCCGTCACCACGCGCAAGGGCAGCGGTCTGGCGGCGCCCGTCACCAATGTCGTCAACGACCTGATTGCCAGCGGCGCCTACAAGAAGATCCTCGACGCCTGGAATCTCGGCCCCGAGGCGATCGACAAGGCGCAGACCAACCCGCCCGGCCTGCCGAAGAGCGGTTCGTAATGTTTATGGGACGGCCGGCCGTTCGAGCAGGTCCGTCCCTGCCTTTCACTGCAAACGGAGACATATCGAACGTGGCGAGTTTTCTTGATATCCGCAGCTTTTTCTTCGCGGCGCTGACGGCAGCCTTGACTGGCCTCAGTGCCGCCCATGCGGCCGACGATTTCGACCTGAGCCCGCAGCAGCCGGGCAGGCTTCATGCCGCCAGGAACGATGCGGCGATCGCTGCAATCCCCGAGGATTTCAAGTTCGTCACGCCGGGCAAGTTCACCATCGCTGTCAGCCCCGGCGGCCCGCCGCTTGCGACTTACGCCACCGATGCCAAGACCGTGGTCGGCGCGGATCCCGATTATGCCTATGCCATCGCCGACAGCCTCGGCCTGACGTTGGAAATCGTCCCGGTCGCCTGGATCGACTGGCCGCTCGGCCTCACATCGGGCAAATATGATGCCGTCATCTCCAATGTCGGTGTTACCGAGCAGCGCAAGGAGAAGTTCGATTTCTCCACCTATCGACAGGGCCTGCACGGTGTCTTCGTGAAATCCGATAGTTCCATTACCTCGATCAAGGAGCCGAAGGACGCGGCGGGCCTGAGGATCATCGTCGGCGCCGGCACCAACCAGGAGCGTATCCTGGTCAAGTGGAACGAAGAGGACGTCGCCGCAGGCCTGAAGCCGATCGAACTGCAATATTACGACGACGAGGCTGCGAGCCTTCTCGCGCTGCGCTCCGGTCGGGCCGATGTCATCGTCCAGCCGCACGCACAGCTCGTCTTCATTGCGGCGCGCGACAAGAACATCAAGCGGGTGGGCACGCTGAGCGCCGGCTGGCCGGATCGTTCCGACGTCGCGATTACCACCCGCAAGGGAAGCGGGCTCGCCGATGCGCTGACCATCGCCACCAATGGCCTGATCAAGGATGGCACCTATGCCAGGATTCTCGCTCACTGGCACCTTTCCGAGGAAGCTCTGCCGTCATCCGAGACCAATCCGCCCGGCCTGCCGAAATATTGATTGCGGGAAGCAGGTCATGAGCGGCGGCAATATATCCATCAGCCATATCGGCTTCCTCACCCCCGGTAACTATTCCGATGACGATCCCTTGTCGGGATTGGAGCAGACGCTCCAGCAGCTGCATTATGGCGAGGCGCTCGGCTTCGACAGCGCCTGGGTCCGCCAGCGGCACCTGGAGCCGGGGATCTCGTCCGCCGCCGCCTTTCTGGCGGCGGCTACCCAGCGCACCAGCCGGATCGAGCTCGGAACGGCGGTCATTCCGATCGGTTATGAAAGTCCGTATCGGCTGGCCGAAGACCTTGCGACGGTCGATGTTCTCTCGCGCGGCCGGCTGAATATCGGCGTCAGCGCCGGCCGGCCGCTGCATGCCGAGCTGATCGGTCCGCTCGCCTTCGACGGCGATTGGACGCGTTACGATTTCTCGCATGATCGCGTGCTGCGCTTTGCCGACAATCTGCGCGGCGCCTATCTCGGCGACGACGAGACCTTCATCAAGACGCCCTTCGGCCCGCAGCGGCCGCGTCTGCAACCCTATGCCAAGGGCCTGATCGACCGGATCTGGTATGGCGGCGGGTCGCAGCGCTCGGCCGGCTGGGCCGGCCGCAACGGCTTCAATCTGTTGACCGGCAATGTGATAACGGGGGAGGGGACCGACGATTTCTTCATTGCTCAAGCTAGGCTGATCAAAACCTATCGCGATTCGGGAACGCAGCGCCGCGTTGCGCTCGGCCGCGTCATCGTGCCTTTCGACAGCGCCGATGCGGCAACGCGTCGCCGCTACCGCGATTATGCCGACGGCCGTCATGAACGGACGCTTTCGCCGCAGGGCGAGCGACGTACCTTGTTCGCCGGCGATATCGTCGGCACGTCGGACGAGATTCTGGAGCGGCTTTTCGCCGATCCGATTCTGCCCGAGGTCCGTGAGCTGCGGCTGGAGCTTCCTTACGAGTTCGAGCACGAGGAATATCGCCAGATCCTCCACGACTTCGCGACAAGAATCGCCCCGGAGCTCGGATGGAAAGCGCAGCCGGAAATTCGGGCCGCTTCCTGAAGGGCCGTCGGCAGACGGTACCCCATTCGGCACCAAACAACCATTTTACGAGGAACATTCGTCAGTGACCAAATCGGTGGAATATTTCTTTTCGATCGGCTCGCCCTGGTCCTATATCGGCTTCGACGCCTTTACCGAACTGGCGGCGAAGAACGACGTCGTCATCACGCCCTATCTGACGACGGTGGTCGAAGAGAATGGCGGCATCTTCTCGCGCAACCGCCCGGAGATCCGCCGCGCTTATTGGACGCGCGACCTCAAGCGCTGGGCGCGGGTGCGCGGCAAGGAATTGCGGCTGGAACATCGGCCGGAGCTCAGCGATCCGACGCCGGCGTCCCTCTTCGTGATCGCCGCCTATCTCGACGGGCAGGATTGGATTGGCGTTAGCAGAGCCCTGCAGCATGCTTTCTGGAGCGAGGCGAGGGATATCGGCAAGGCCGATGTTCGCGAGGCGATCGTGACAGCAGCAGGTTTCGATGGCGCGGCGCTTCTCAGGCGCCAAGCCGATGGTGACGTCCAGAACAAATGGTCGGCAGACCGCGTGCATGCGCGCGACAGCGGCGTCTTCGGTTTTCCCAGCTATGTCTATGACGGCGAGCTCTATTGGGGCCAGGACAATCTGCCCTTCCTCGAACGCCATCTGCGCGGCGACAGACCGTAAACTTCAAGACGAATGTTTTTTCAATCGAGCGGCGAAGGAGAGACGCACATTCCTTTAATCCAGTAATTTTATAGACAATATTTGAAGCAACCACAGAGAGGAAAAACCATGTCAGGTTTCAAACTCGTCGGCATTGCCGGCAGCTTCAACCGCCCATCGAAGACACTGGCGCTTGTCCGGCATGTCGCCGAACGCGCCAGCATCAGATACGGCTTTTCGAGCAAAACTTATGATCTGCACGATCTCGGTCCGTCGCTGGGTCGCGCCTTGTGGCGCAAGGACCTCGACGAGCAGGCCAGGCGTGTCGTCGACGAGATCGTAAGGGCCGATATGCTGATTATCGGTTCGCCGACTTACAAGGGCTCCTATCCCGGTCTTTTCAAGCACCTCATCGATCTGATCGACCCGCAGGAGCTCCGCGCGAAGCCGATCATCATTACGGCGACCGGCGGCGGCGACCGCCATGCCTTGATGGTCGAGCATCAGCTTCGGCCGCTGTTCGGTTTCTTCATGGCCCATACGCTACCGACGGCCGTCTATGCGTCCGACCGCGATTTTGCGGATTACGCGGTTTCATCCGATGCGCTTTCGAACCGCATAGGTGAAGTGGTCGGCGAATTGTCGGCCTTCTTTCCAGAGGCAAGACCGGCAGTAGCGGCGGCCGAATAAGGCGCGTCACGAGCTTCATTCTCAGGAGGCAGCGATGGATGATGCAGGCCCGCAGGGATCAAGCGAGCAAATCTGGAGCGTCTTTGAATTTGCTCGCCGATATCGGCTGGCCAAGCGCGAAGAGAACCGCCTGCTGATGCTCTACGGGCCGACCGCATCGCTGCGCGATCTTCTCGCCAATGCGCAACGTCATTCGTTGATTTCTCAACCGACCAGTTCCTGACAGGAGGTTCGCATGAAGCTTGATTTCCATTTCTGGCTGAAGTTTGCGATCGGCCGCTTCCGGCGCAACACGCAGAGGCCTGCAAACGCACTGGTCAACAGGGTCGAGGAGCAGGACCGGTCGGCGCGCGAATACGAGCTCCATTATTGGGGCGCGACGCCCGGACTTTGGTATTGAGGAGGATGTGGGATGGCGATCGTCGTTGAGACCGGCTTCCGTCGGCACGACACCAGGAGAGCAACGGGAGGCGTCATGTCGCAGTTCAGGCATGCGGCGGGGATCTGCACGATCGCCGGTTCCTTCTCCTTCCTGTTCGCCTTGGTGATCGGACTGATCTGATGAGCGAAGTCCTCATTCTTCCCGGATTGTTCGGCTCGGGTGAGGGGCATTGGCAAGAGCACTGGCTGCAGGATCAGCCGGGTAGCCGGCGCGTCGCCCAGGACGACTGGGATCATCCGGACCTCGACAGCTGGCTGCCGCGATTGGAAGGCGCGCTTGAAGAGGCCGGTGAGGCCTACTTGGTCGCCCATAGTCTCGGATGCCTGCTCGCCGCCCGGCTGGCCGGTCGAAGCGCTGCCCGTCGCGTGAAAGGGGCATTGCTGGTTGCTCCATGCGATCTGGCGGCCACGGAAATTCTGCATCCCGGGCATATTGCGTTCGGCAGCATGCCGACGGCGCCGCTGCCATTTCCGAGCATTGTCGTCGGCAGCATGAATGACGTTTACATGACGGTCGATCGGCTGGCGCTGTTTGGCCGCCTATGGAACGCCGAGACCAGGAATATCGGCCTTGCCGGGCACATCAATATCGCCAGCGGTTTTGGTCGCTGGCGAACCGGCTATCGGCTGCTGGATGCCTTGAAGACGCGCACTGGTCATCGAAGGCGCAGCATTTCCGCGCGGCCGGCCTTTGCGATGTGAATGGAAGCGGAATGTCCGATATCGTCCATGATCTCCTTCGCCTCGGCGATGATCCGAAGGCCGACCCGAGAAGCCGCGATGCTGATCCGCTGCCTGCAGCGGTGCCGGGCCGATGCGGCCGAGCAAATCAATAGATAGCCGTTTCCTGGGGTTGTCAGGGTGCCATGAACATGTCTCTCAATTCTCAGCCGGAAGCGGCTCTGCTCGCTGCCCTGGGTGGGCGCTGTATTGTGCTCATCGGCATGATGGGCTCGGGCAAGACGTCGGTCGGCCGGCCGCTGGCGGCGTGTCTCGGGCTCGATTTTGCCGACGCCGACACCGAAATCGAAACGGCGCACGCTATGACGATCCCGGAAATCTTTGCCCGGCACGGCGAGCCCTATTTCCGCGAGGGCGAGCGACGAGTGCTCGCGCGGCTTCTGGCCCAAGGGCCGAAAGTGGTGGCGACCGGGGGCGGCGCCTTCATGAATGCCGCGACCCGTGCGCGGATCGCGGAGCAGGGGGTGTCGATCTGGCTGAAAGCCGATCTCGACGTATTGATCCGCCGCGTGCGCCGGCGGGCCAACCGGCCGCTGCTGCAAACGCCCGATTCCGAAGGCGCCCTGCGCAAATTGATCGATGACCGTTACCCAACTTATGCTCTGGCCGACGTGACGGTGGCGTCCGACGATGGCCCGCACGAAAAGGTCGCGGCGGAAGCGGTGCAGGCTTTGATGTCCTATTTGAACGTCCACCCTGTACCGTAGGCCCGTGCCGTGGTCTTTTGGGTCGGCCCGAAGGGTGAGCGCGTTTCCTGCCAATTGCCATTGGAAATGGTGGCGCGTACTTGCGAGAGCTTACGGATACATGGCCGTCCGCGATCGCAATTTATGCCGGCGTCAGGAGCTCGTCGCAGCCAAGCTCCTGACAATAAATGGCGTGAATGGCTGAAATCCGTTCAGCTCCCCTTGTCAGAGCTTGCCTTTCCAGGGCACGAGGAACGCCTCCAGGAAGCGGATGGCCGCCGAGAAAGTGAAAGCGCAGATCGCGATGATGCCGATGCCGACGAAGACGACGTCGGTTGCCAGGAACTGCGATGCCGACATGATCATGAAACCGATCCCGCGCGTCGAGGCGATCAATTCGGCCGCGACCAGCGTGCCCCAGCCGACGCCGAGGGCAATGCGGATGCCGGTGAGGATTTCGGGCAGGGCGGAGGGCAGGACGATATCGATGAACAGCTGCAGCCGGCTCGCGCCCAGCGAACGGGCGGCGTTGACGCGCTCGATCGGCAGCGAACGGACGCCCGCCTGGGCCGAGAGGCAGATCGGCGCGAACATCGCCAGCACCAGCAGCGTGATCTTCGACGTCTCGCCGATGCCGAGCCAGATGATCATCAGCGGCAGGTAGGAGAGGGGCGGAAGCGGCCAGTAGAACTCGATCGGCGCATCGAGCACGCCTTTCGCCCAGCGGTTCAGACCCATCAGCAGTCCGAGCGGAATGCCGGCGGAGATGGCGATGAGCGCTGCGACGACGATGCGGAACAGGCTCGCAAGGATATGTTCGGACAGCGACGCGCCGGCATAACCGTCGCGATAGACGAGGCCGATCTGCGTCAGCACCTCGTCCGGACGCGGCAGGAACAGGTGCGGCACGACACCCAGCGCGGAGACGAGCCACCACAGCAGCAATATCGCCAGGGCGGTGGCAACGCTGATCGCCACCGTCGATTTCTCGCCGGCGCCGAAGCTCGCCATCTTCACCAGTTTGACTTGGCGGTTCTCTCTCTGCGCCGCAACCGGCGATGTCTGCGTTATATCGCTCATGCGGCGCTCCTCAAATCTTCGCTGCTGTGGAGAATGGCGCGGATCTCCTCACGCAGCTCGGCAAATTGCGGCGACGCCTTGATCGATCGGGCGTCGCCGGTCTCGGCGAAGCGACGGATGAAATCGAGATCGAAGCGGGCGACGACGCGCCCCGGCCGCGGCGACATGACCAGGACCTGCGTACCGAGAAACAGCGCCTCTTCGATCGAATGGGTGATGAAGAAAATCTTCTTCGCCGTCTTGTTCCAGACGGAAACCAACAGTTCCTGCATCTGCTCGCGGGTCAGGCTGTCGAGCGCGCCGAACGGCTCGTCCATGAGCAGAATATCCGGATTGGTCGCAAGAGCCCGGGCGATGCCGACCCGCTGGCGCATACCGCCCGACAGCTCGTAGGGAAAGGCATTGGCGAATTCGTCGAGACCGACGAGCCGGAGCAGTTCGAGCGCGCGCGCTTGCCGCTCCTTGCGGTTGACGCCGGCAAATTTCAGGCCGAGCGCGACATTGTCGGCCACCGATTTCCAGGGCAGCAGCGCATCTTTCTGAAAGACGACGCCGCGATCGGCGCCCGGCCGTTCGACCGCGCGGCCATCGAGCGTGATCCGGCCATCCGACAGCGGGAGAAAACCGGCAATCGCGTTGAGAAGAGTTGATTTCCCGCATCCCGAGGCGCCGAGCGCGACGACGAACCCCCGTTCGGGAATATCGAAGGAAACGCGATCGAGCGCATGGACGGTTCGCCCGTCGCGGGCTGCGAAGAAAACGCTGGCGTGATCGACTTTAAGCATGGTGCCGCTCGCAGGTTCGATGCCGGCGCGACAGCGCGCCGGCCTCAGGGAGGATCAGTTGCTAACGGCAGTAAGCGCGTCTGCAGTGACGAAGGCGCCGTAATTTTCCAGCACGCCGGAGACCTTGCCCTGTTCCTTCAGGAACGATGCCGTGTCCTTGAGGATCTTGCCGGCGCCCGCCTTTTCGCCGCCGCCAAGCCAGGCGTCCGACGCCTGGACCTCGGGCCTCAGCAGCGTCAGGTTCTTGAGCGCCGAGGCCTGCTGCTCCGGCGTTCCGCCGAGAAGCTTGGCGAGCGACTTGGCGTTATCGCTGTCGGAACCCCAGGCGGCTTTGTCCGATGCGAAGGAAGCGTAGTATTTGTTGATGACCGAGGCGAAGCCCTTCAGGAATTCCGGGTTGTCGGCGGCAAATTTCGAGGTTGCCACCCAGGCCGAGAATGTCGGCGCACCCTTGTCCGCGACGTCCTTGGAGGTCACCAGAACCTTTCCGTTCTTCTTGAGTTCGGTCAGCGCCGGATCCCAGACGAAGCCGCCATCGATATCACCGCGGTTATAGCTCGCAACGATCTCAGGCTGCGGGATTGCAAAGACCTGGACGTCCTTCTCGGTCAGGCCGAGCGATTTGATCAGCGCCAGAAGCTGATAGTGGTCCGTGGAAACAGGCGCGGCGGCAAGCTTCTTGCCCTTCAGATCGTTCAGGCTTTCGATGCCCGAGCCGTTGCGGACGACCAGAGCCTCGTCGATGCCGGAGATGGATGCGAGGTAAAACGCCTTGACCTCGAGCCCGCGCGAGACCGCAGCCGCAAACGGGCTGGAGCCGACATAACCGACCTGGACGTCGCCGGAGGCGATGGCCGCAAAGATCTCGGCGCCTGAATTGAACCTGCGGAAATCGATGTCGTATCCGGTATCCCTGGCGAATTCGCCGTTGGCGATCGCCACCGACGACGGCAAGGCATCGGTTTGATAGCCGACGACGACCTTCTTGTCCGCCGCCTCAGCGGCGATTGCCGTTGTAAGAGTGCCGACGCCCAAGGCAATCGCGGCAACCAAATTCTTGAAATTCATCCTGAGCCCCTTTGTTTGCGGGCCACTCGGCCCCTTGATCTCACCTTCAAAAGGGTAATCGTCGAGAAGGGGCTGGCGGGAGAAATAACAAACTATATTTATAGACTATAGAGATAATTGTTTTCGTGATTCTGCCGCTTGAGTGATCCCCGGGTCGGGGTGCGACAAGAGCCAGCGTTTCGGAGCTTCAGGGGAGAATGCGTTGATATACGATGTGATCGTCGTCGGTTCCGGTTTTTCAGCGATCGCTGTGACCTGCAATCTCATCGAGCAGCTTCCCGCTTCGGCGAAGGTTGCCGTCGTCGGCGACGATCCCGGTTTCGGGCGCGGAACGGCATATAGGACGGAGCTCTATCTCCATCGGCTCAACGTTCCCGCCGGGCGCATGAGCCTGCTGCCGCATCATCCCGATGACTTCGTCGACTGGCTGAAACGTCATGGGCGGCTGATGCAGGCCGGCGATTTCGCCTCGCGCAGCGATTACGGGCTTTATGTCAGGGATACGCTTGCGCGGCTGCTGCGCAAGCGGGAGGGACGCTGCCGGGTCGATTTCATCAAGGCCAAGGCGACAGGATGTGTGGAGCGTTTCACGAGCACGCTCGCCTTCCACCTCGGCAATGGCGACGAGATCGCCGGGAAGAATGTGGTGCTCTGTCTTGGCGTCGGAAACGCGAACCTTCCGGTCGATCCGGCTGGCGCCCCGCCATTTTTGCGATCGCGGATCGTCGAGAACCCGTGGCGGCTCTCCTGGCTGAGGCGCGTCGGACCGTCCGATAGGGTTTGTATTCTCGGCTCCGGTCTGACGATGATCGATCAGGTTCTCGCGCTTCGGGCCCATGGTCATAGAGGCAGGATCGACGTGCTTTCGCGGCGCGGCTTGGCGCCGCTCGGACATGCAAGGACGCCGCCGGCGCCTCTGCCGATCGACGTTCACACGCTTCCCGCCACGATCAGCGGCCTGTTGAAGATCTTGCGGGAAAAGAGCAGGGAGGTCGCCGACTGGCGGAGCGTGATGGACGGCCTGAGGCCGGTGACGCAGGCTCTCTGGCAACGGCTTTCGAACGAGGAGCGGGCACGATTCCTGCGCCATGCGCTTCCCTGGTGGAATATCCACCGGCACCGGGTCGCGCCCGACGTGTTCGCCGGGTTCGAGAAATTGGTCTCGGACGGAACCGTTCGCTTTCACGCGGGCTTCCTGAGATCGCTCCAGGCCAGGGAAGGCAGGCTCGTTGCTGGCTACAGGATCAGGGCCAAGCGTGAGATCGCCGAGATCAAGGCGGACTGGCTGGTCAACTGCACGGGAATGGAACGCGCCGGGATCAGCCATTCGCCGCTTCTGAAGGAAATGAGCCGGTTTCAGCTGATCGTTCCCGATCCGCTTGGCCTCGGCATTCAGGTGGATGCGGCTTCCGAGGTGACTGCTCCGTCCCGGAGCTCGCCCGCGCGGCTGTTTGCCGTCGGCGCCTTGACGGCGGGACAATTCTGGGAGATCACCGCCGTCCCTGACATCCGGCTGCAGGCGAAGGCGGTGGCCGAAGAGATCGTCAGGGCGAGACCCAATTCCGACGAATAGACCGCCAATCTCGGGATCGGCACGGTGCTGTTGAATTGCCGGCCGCCGACAGCTACAGTATTTGGTAGGCCATAATACGATTCCTGAATTCGGCTGCCGCAGCAAAGCTTGAGCCTGCGAAGTCAATCCAACACTGAGGTACGGTATGAGCGGTGCTCTGAAGGACGCAGCAATCAGGGTCGAGCGTCCTGCGAAGACATTGCGGGAACTGGCGCTCGACAAGGTCCGCGAGGCCATTGTCAACGGATACTTCCGTCCCGGAGACCGGCTTGTCGAGCGCGACCTCTGCGCCCAGCTCGGCGTCAGCCGGACGGTGGTGCGCGAGGTTCTGAGACATCTGGAATCGGAAGGGCTCGTTGCCAATCTGCCGAACAAGGGACCGATCGTCGCCCAGCTGGATATCGAGGAAGCCAAGCAGATCTATGAAATCCGCGGCGCGCTCGAAGGCATGGCGGCGCGGCTCTGCGCAGAACGCGGCAGCCCCGAGATCGTCGCCGCGCTCGATGAATCCCTGACCGCAATCCGCAACAGCTATCGCGACCACGATATGGCCGGCGTGCTGGCCAATACCTCTTCCTTCTATCAAACGCTGTTCACCATGGTCGACAGGCATGTCGCCTGGGGCGTCGTCAACCTCCTCACCGTGCGCATCAACCATCTGCGCTCGATGACGATCAAGACGGAACGGCGCGGTATCGAAGGGCCGTTGCAGATGTCGAAGATCGTCGATGCCATCCGCCGCGGCGACGGCGAGGGAGCCCAACAGGCGGCGATGGATCATGTCGCGGCGGCGAGTGCCATTGCCGAAGCGGTGCTGTCCGCTCAGAAGCCCGCCGAATAGGTCAGGGCGTCGACCGCTGCGGTCTTCGCAGGAGACGGTAGCGAGGCCGTCTGCCGCATCGCCATTTGTCGATGCCTGTCCGGTATTCGCGATCACGTTCCGCCGACGAGGCCCTGAACATTAAAGGGGCACCGATATACGGTAGGCCCAACATGGGGAGAACGGGATAGCTCGGCCGGCTCGTCGGGGCCGAAGGCGAATTGCGAAATAACGAAGAGCGGCTGCTCAATCGGACGAAGGCAAAGTTCTGGTCCTCGTGAAGCAGAACGACCTGGCTCGCCAATTCATTAAAATATCGGTCAGGAGGATAAAGTTGAAACGTGAAATCCCCATCAGATCCTTTGCCATTTCCCTGTTCATTTTGAGGCCCCGAGACGATACTTTTGAACTCCTTCTTTTGCGCCGGACCGGTAGCACCCTCAGTGGGGAATGGTGCCAGATCGCTGGTGGCATCGAGCACGGAGAAACGGCTTGGCAGGCTGCCCTTCGGGAAGCGAAGGAGGAAACAGGCCTCGCGCTGAAAGCACTCTATTCCGCTGATATTTGCGAGCAGTTTTATGAGGTCGATCGAGATGCAATCACGCTGACGCCGGTGTTTGTCGCCTTTGCACCGACGGATTGCACGGTACGGCTCAACGACGAACACGATGATTTTCGCTGGCTGTCCTTGGATAAGGCGGCCGCCTTGCTGCGGTTTGCCGGACAGCGGGCCACTCTCGAGCATATCAAGAAAGAGTTCGTTGACCGGCAACCGAACCCGTTGCTGCATATCCAAACCTGAGAACTCCATCTGCGGAACAGCAGCCCCTGTCAGCTGCCGTATATCTGTGCCCCTTAGAGCGGGATGGTTTTAGGTGGACCTAGCTGTTTAGTCCCGGCATTTGATGGCGCAATATTTTCGGTTCTGTGCAGCTTTGCGCGTCGCAAAACTCAGGCGCAAAATTCCAGCTTTTGTTGGGATTTCCGCGACAGGTTATAGGCTGTCCGTGTCTTCCCGAACCGTTAGAATGCGGTCGATAAGACCCCATTCCAATGCTTCTTCCGCCGTCATGAAACGGTCGCGATCCATCCCACGCTCAAAGTCTTCATAGGAGCGTCCGCAATGCTCCGCGTAGAGCCGCGTCATGCGCTGCTTGGTCTTGAGGATTTCTTCGGCGTGAATCAGCATGTCCGAAGCCTGCCCTTGGAAGCCACCGGAGGGCTGGTGAATGAGGATACTGGCGTTGGGCAATGCAGCTCTTTCGCCGGCCTCGCCTGCCATCAGCAGGAACGATCCCATTGACCGGGCTGTCCCCATGCAAAGCGTATGAACCGGCGCGCGGATAAAGCGCATGGTGTCATACATGGCGAGGCCGCTGGTCACGACGCCGCCCGGCGAATTGATGTAAAGATTGATCGGCTTCTTTGGATTCTCGGCCTCAAGAAACAGCAATTGCGCGCAGACCAGAGCGGAAACGGTATCGTTAACCTCGCCGTTGAGGAAAATGATGCGTTCGCGCAGAAGACGGGAGTAAATGTCAAAAGACCTCTCCCCTCTGCTGGATTGTTCTATGACCATAGGGACGAGTTGCATCGCTTCGCGCATCGGCGAACTCCAATCTTCCAGAATTTAAGGGAGCTTGCTGCGTTAGGCGGCGAGCATGAGGGGCGGACTGTTGCTGTTCGCGGCCGCTTTCGCCGTCCGGTCAAGCCTCGCGTCGGTCAGTTCGTGGATAATGCGCAGGCGGGTGCCGCCGGTCGCGTTCGGGACGATCGTGAACGTCACCGTGCTTTCAAGGAAAGGTGGAGCGTCGTCGCGCAGGCTATAACGGACTTCCTTGCCAGGTGTGATAGCGGCCGGTTCGGGATCGGCTAAAGCGTCTTTTGGCAACCAGCTTTCCCGAAATTCGGGGATGCTGATTGCACGCCAGACCTTTTGCGGCGGTTCATCCAGATCGAATTCCAGCTCGATGCCGTCTTTCTGCTCGGTGGCCTTTCCGTCGTTCATTGGTCCATATCCTTCAGCAAGACCTTGAGAGCTTCGATGCGGGCAGGCCAGTAGGCACGATATTTCGCCAACCATTGTGCGATGAGAGCCAGTCCCTCCGGATCGACTTCATAATTCACAAAACGCCCCTGCCGTTCTTCCCTCACGAGCTTTGCGCTCCGCAAAACCGAGAGGTGTTGCGACATTGCCGGCTGACTGATCTCCATGCCCGCGCGCAAGGCGCTGGCGTTCATTCCGCCCGCCGCCAGTTTCTCGAAGATCGCGCGGCGGGTCGGGTCGGCCAAGGCTCGGAAAATGTCATTCTCGATCATGCAGACACATAAGCACAGACTTATGCGATTCGCAAGTCTGCTTCGCAACGGGCTTTCCGTTGTCCCGCAACTCCTGACTTTTCACTAGAAATATCGCGAGCTGAAATCGCACTCAAATTCGTGTCGCAAATGCCGGTCGTAAAATTCCGCCTGAAGCGGGTGTCTTTTGCGACAGCGTTTTGCCCCCGGCGTCACTCCGCTGCGGTATTGCGAGGGTGGCCTCATCCCTGTTCGAGGAATTGCTCGATCTTCTCCCACTCTTGCTCGATATGGCGTCGACGCATCAACCATTTCAGCCATGACAGAAGAGGAAGAGGTCGCCGCGACAGTGATTTGAGCATTATGGTTTGGACATCGTTCTCGCTCCAACCGGCCCATTCTCCTGCAACGGACCAGAGGTTTGATGCAAATGCCGGGGCCACCTCGTCCTCCAGGATCGATCGGAGTTCCGCGAGGGAGTATCCGGATATGTCGAGCGTCTTGGCGATCCGATGATAGTCCCTTGCCTGTAATTCGGTGTCGAGGAACACGTCCGACAGCGCGTGCCAAACCGGCAACCTTCTCTGCACATCGAGCGAGGCAATTTGCGTCAAAGGCCAGGCGACTCCTGCCAGGTTGCAAGGCGCGCGAGCAGGCCGGCTTTAACGCTCTCCGAGGCAAAGCTCGCTTCGATCGATGTGCGCGCCACGTCGCGAATGGCGGATTTGTCCCAAGAAAAAGCGCTGGCGACACGGGCATATTCGAGAGGCAGATTGGTACCCATCAGGCTCGGATCGTCCGTGTTTATCGAAACCCGGACACCCGCTCGAACAAGCCGATCGATCGGGTGCTCTGCGATCGAAGGAAAGACCTTCAAGTTGATATTCGACGTGGGGCAGACGCCGATCGGAACCTGCCTTTCAACAAGCAGTTCAACGGTCGCATCGTCGGCGATTGCGCGAACGCCATGGTCGATGCGGAACGAGGGTTTCGACATTGAAGCACCCTTCAAGATGCACGTGGATTTCCGCTTTCGGCAATGCGCGGAAGAGTTCCGGATTGATTGACGACACAGCTTTTCTCTCTCCCGACCCTGCGGTCATAGTCCTTCCGGGACACATACGCATTCATTGCGAAAGGACGTGGTATTTATCCAAAATTACCTGTCTCCAGGCGGTAGGCGGCGAAGCCCAAAAAAGCGGCCAACACAATGCCGAAGATCACGACCTGACGGAGCATCCGCATGCGTTTTTCCCGTGGTGACACTCTCATCCTCCCCAGACGAAAAATCAGTGATCAGAGCTCGATAAGCGCCCGTCGACAAATGAGTCAAGCGGTATCGAGGTCCCTTGCGGAGCAAGGACATTGAACGAGCAGCCGCAACCTTCACGGCAGGAACTGTCAGAAGTGCATCCACATACCGGCCGAATGCCAGACGGCATTCGGGCTCATGATCCGCGCAATTCACGAGAATCCATACTCCCTGCTTGACACTCAACTTTTCTCAATGTGATGGTATGCCATAATAAATAATATATGAGGCGGTATCATATGAACTGGGATGGCTGTGGCGTCTCTGTCGTCGGGAACCTGTGCCCTGCCGGGGAAGTCTCGGATTCGGCCAACATTGACAGCGGCGGATCCGCGGTGATCGCAGTCAACTGACAAGCCGTTGTTTTGAATAAATATTTTTTGGATTCATCTAAATCTTCGTCTTCGCAGGGAACGAACTTGACACTCATATATTATGGTATACCATAATATGAAACTGAGAAATGAGGTGTTCGATGGCCATTCAAATTCGCAAGACGGGACTGCAAATCGAAACGACGCTGATCGAGGGCGGGAAGGCCGCGGCGGTGCCGCTGAAGCTGTTTACTGCCTTCGCGGTGGTGAAGAACCCTTGGGCGGGCCGCGGCTTTGTCGAAGACCTCAAGCCTGAGATTCACGCCGGCGCTCCGGTTCTCGGTGAGTTGCTGACCAAGATGATCATCGATGCGGTGGGTTCCGGTGACGCTGTCGAAGCCTATGGCAAGGCTGCCGTCGTCGGCCTGGACGGTGAAATCGAGCATGCGTCGGCGCTCATTCACACGTTGCGCTTCGGCAATTTTTATCGCCATGCCGTCGGCGCCAAGTCCTATCTTGCCTTCTGCAACACCCGCGGCCCCGCCAATGCGCCGATCATGATCCCGCTGATGGACAAGAACGACGAAGGCCGTCGTTCGCACTACCTGACCATCCAGACCTCGATCCCCGACGCGCCTGCCGCCGACGAGATCGTCGTGGCTCTTGGCGCTTCGGTGGGCGGGCGTCCGCATCACCGCATCGGCGACCGCTATCAGGATCTGAAAGATCTTGGGCAGGACGTCGCCAATCCTGCGGGCGTTTGAAAGGGCTCTGACATGCTGACAGCCGGATCGATCTCAGGCGCCGCTGCAGCAAAGAGCGCCGCCGGTGACTTGCCCCGAAAGAAGACGGCAAGCGGAACAGCCTATCACGAGGCCGGCAGCGGCGAGCCGCTGGTTCTCATTCACGGCGTCGGCATGCGGCTCGAGGCCTGGGCGCCGCAGATCGCCTTTCTGTCGGCCGGCCATCGCGTCATCGCCGTCGACATGCCGGGACATGGCGAGAGCGTAAAACTGCCGGCGGGCAGCCGCCTCGAGGAGTTCGTCACCTGGTTCGGGCGCTTTCTCGACGAGATGGCGATCGAGACTGTCAATGTTGCCGGTCACTCGATGGGTGCGCTGGTATCGGGAGGAGCGGCGGCAACGTTCGGCGAACGGATCAGCCGTGTCGCCTACCTCAACGGCGTCTACAGGCGTGACCCCGATGCAAAGGCTGCCGTGCTCGCACGGGCCGCGGCCATCCCGGTGACGGGCGTGGACAAGGAAGGTCCCCTGGCGCGCTGGTTCGGCGATGATCCCGATAGCATCGTTGCCCGTGAACTGACACGGAAATGGCTGAGCCTCGTCGATCCGGAGGGCTATGCGGTCGCTTACGCCGCCTTTGCCGGCGGAGACGAGACCTATGCCGATCGCTGGAAAGACGTGGCTGGTCCGGCCCTGTTCCTGACGGGGTCCGATGATCCGAATTCCACGCCTCTGATGGCGGAGCAGATGGCGGCGCTTGCGCCCAAGGGCTGGGTCCGCATCGTTGAAGGCCATCGACACATGGTGAACCTGACCGCGCCTGATATCGTCAATTCGCTGCTCGCCGAGTGGCTGTCGTTCGGGGAGGATGAACGATGACAATCCAGACTGTCGATCCAAGAGCATTGCGAGATGCATTCGGAGCTTTTCCGACCGGCGTGACCGTCGTCACCGCCTGCGACGGGGAAGGAAATCCGATCGGCTTCACCGCGAACTCCTTCACATCGGTCTCGCTCAATCCACCCTTGCTCCTCGTTTGCCTTGCCAAGACGTCGCGCAACTTCGCCACCATGACCGGTACGCCGCATTTCGCCATCAACGTGCTGTCGGAAACGCAGAAGGACGTGTCCAACACTTTTGCGCGGCCGGTCGAAGATAGATTTGCAGCGGTCGAATGGGCCAAGGGATCGGCCGGCTGCCCGATCTTCTCGAATGTCGCCGCCTGGTTCGAATGCGCCATGGAACAGGTCGTCGAGGCCGGCGACCATGTCATTCTGATGGGCCGCATCGAATCCTTCGACAATAGCGGCCGCAACGGTCTCGGTTATGCGCGCGGCGGCTATTTCACCCCGACGCTTGCAAGCAAGGCGGTTTCCGCCGCGGCCGAAGGCAATATCGAGCTTGCCGCCGTCGTCGAACGCCGCGGCGAGGTTCTGCTACTGGGCGAGGATGTGCTTTCCCTGCCGAGCATCGACGCCTATGACGGCAACCCGACCGAAGCGCTGCAAAAATACCTGGAGACGCTCACCGGGCTGTCGGTCAGCATCGGTTTTCTCTACTCGGTCTACGAGGGAAAGAGCGACGGCAAGCAGCACATCGTCTATCACGCCGTTGCCGGGGACGGCGAGCCTGCCGGCGGCAGGTTCGTAAAGCCCGACGCATTGGCCGCGGCAAAGTTCAAGACCAGTTCGACCGCCGACATCGTCAACCGCTTCGCGATGGAAAGCTCGATCGGCAATTTCGGCGTCTATTTCGGTGACGAGACCGGCGGCAAAATTCATCCCATTCCAGCCAAGGGCGCAAAAGCATGAAGTTCTCCCTCTTCGTCCATATGGAACGGCTCGACGCCGGCCAGAGCCATAAGAGCCTCTATGAGGAATTCGTCGCGCTCTGCGAGATCGCCGACAAGGGCGGCATGCATGCGATCTGGACGGGTGAGCATCACGGCATGGATTTCACCATTGCCCCCAATCCGTTCGTGACCATTGCCGATCTGGCGCGCCGCACATCGCGGGCAAGGCTCGGAACGGGGACGGTGATCGCCCCCTTCTGGCATCCGATCAAGCTTGCCGGCGAAGCGGCGATGACCGACATCATCTGCGACGGAAGGCTCGACATCGGTATCGCCCGCGGCGCCTATTCCTTTGAATACGAGCGCCTGCTGCCGGGTCTCGATGCCTGGGGCGCCGGTCAGCGCATGCGCGAGCTCATTCCGGCGGTCAAGGGCATATGGAAGGGCGACTACGCCCATGACGGCGAGTTCTTCAAGTTTCCCGCGACGACCTCGGCGCCGAAACCGCTGCAGCAGCCGAACCCGCCGATCTGGGTTGCGGCGCGCGACCCGAACTCGCATGAATTTGCCGTCGCCAATGGCTGCAACGTTCAGGTCACGCCGCTCTGGCAGGGCGATGACGAGGTCCAGTCGCTGATGGACCGCTTCAACGATGCCTGCGCCAAGAACCCCGATATCGAGCGGCCGAAGATCATGCTGCTGCGCCACACCTATGTCGGCTCGTCAGAAGAAGACGTCGCCCAGGCGGCCCATGAACTCAGCGTCTACTACAACTACTTCTTCGCCTGGTTCAAGAACGAGAAGCCGATTACCCAAGGCCTGATCGAGCGGATTCCCGACGAGCAGGTCCGCGCAAATGCGATGCTTTCGGATCAGGTCATGCGCACCAACAATGTCGTTGGAGACGCCGAGACCGTCATCGGTCGGCTCAAGGCCTATGAAGCGCTCGGTTATGACGAATATTCCTTCTGGATCGACACCGGCATGAGTTTCGAGCGCAAGAAAGCTTCGCTCGAGCGCTTCATCGCCGAAGTCATGCCGGCATTTCAGGAGTAAGGCCATGCGGCGTTTCCAGCATTACATCGACGGCGAATTCTCGGATGGCGAAGCTTCCTATTCGAGCATCGATCCGGCTTCCGGCGCGGTTTGGGCAGAAATGCCGGAAGCGCGCGAGAGTGATGTCGATCGGGCTGTCGACGCTGCCGAAAGGGCGCTCTACGACGGCCCCTGGGCGAAGATGACGGCGACGCAACGCGGCAAGCTGCTCTACAAGCTGGCGGACCTCGTTGCCGCAAATGCGCAGATCCTTGCCGAACTGGAGACGCGCGACACCGGCAAGATCATCCGCGAAACCTCAGCGCAGATCGCCTATGTCGCCGAATATTATCGTTATTATGCCGGCATATCAGACAAGATCGAAGGCTCCTACCTGCCGATCGACAAGCCCGATATGGATGTCTGGCTCCGCCGCGAGCCGATCGGCGTCGTCGCCATGGTCGTGCCGTGGAACAGCCAGCTCTTCCTGTCGGCGGTCAAGATCGGCCCGGCGCTCGCGGCCGGCTGCACCATGGTGGTCAAGGCTTCGGAAGACGGCCCGGCGCCGCTTCTCGAATTCGCGCGTCTCGTGCATGAAGCCGGCTTTCCCGCCGGCGTCGTCAACATCATCACCGGTTTCGGCGCCTCCTGCGGCGCGGCTCTCGGCCGTCACCCGAAGGTCGCCCATGTCGCCTTTACCGGCGGTCCCGAAACCGCCCGGCATGTCGTGCGCAACTCGGCCGAAAACCTCGCTTCCACCTCGCTCGAACTCGGCGGCAAATCGCCCTTCATCGTTTTTGCAGATGCCGACCTCGAAAGTGCCGTGAACGCCCAGGTGGCGGGCATCTTCGCGGCGACTGGACAGAGCTGCGTTGCCGGCTCGCGCCTGATCGTCGAGCGCAGCGTCAAGGACAGGTTCGTCGCCCTGCTGCGCGAGAAGGCGGAAGCGATCCGGATCGGCGCGCCGCTCGACATGGCGACCGAAGTCGGGCCGCTTGCTACCAAGCGCCAGCAGGACAATATCGGCGCCCTCGTCGAGAGATCGGTTGAAAGCGGCGCCCGGCTCGTCACCGGCGGCCGCAAAATCGACGGCGAAGGCTATTATTTTCCGCCGACGATCCTCGATTGCGACGATGTCGCTTCGCCGTCGCTGATCGAGGAGTTCTTCGGGCCGGTCCTCTCCGTCGTGTCCTTCGAGACCGAAGCCGAGGCGCTGCGGCTTGCCAACGACACCCGCTACGGCCTGGCCTCCGGCGTCTTCACTCAGAACCTTACCCGGGCGCACCGTCTGATGAAGGGCATTCGCGCCGGTATCGTCTGGGTCAACACCTACCGCGCGGTATCGCCGATCGCCCCCTTTGGCGGCTTCGGTCTGTCGGGCCACGGCAGGGAAGGCGGCATGGCCGCGGCACTCGACTATACCCGCACCAAGACGATCTGGCTGAGGACCTCGGACGATCCGATCCCCGATCCCTTCGTGATGAGGTGACGCCGATGTTTTACGAGGTCCGCACCTATCGGCTGAAGAACGGAACGATCCCGCAATATCTCAAGGTCGTCGAGGAAGAGGGCATCGAGATCCAGAAAAGCCATCTCGGCACGCTGGTCGGCTACTTCTTCTCGGAGATCGGCACGATCAACGAGATCGTCCACATCTGGGCCTTTACGAGCCTGGACGACCGGGAGGCGAGACGCCAGCGGCTTCTGGCCGATCCGCGATGGCAGGCCTTCCTGCCCAAGATCCGCGACCTGATCGAGGTGGCGGAAAACAAGATTATGAAGCCGGCAAGTTTCTCTCCCGGGAGCGAGGCGCGCTGACGACATAAGGCATACCGTAGGACAACCAGAACAGGGATAAGGGAACATGAAAACAACTTTTGCTTTCGCGGCGGTTGCCGCATTCGTCGCGGTCTCCGCGCCGGCGCACGCCGACAACATGGTCTTCTCGAGCTGGGGCGGAACGACCCAGGACGCGCAGAAGGCCGCATGGGCAAGCCCCTTCACGGAGAAAACCGGCATCACCGTCGTGCAGGACGGTCCGACCGACTATGGCAAGCTCAAGGCGATGGTCGAGGCCGGCGAAGTCAACTGGGATGTCGTCGACGTCGAAGGCGACTATGCCGCCCAGGCCGGCAAGAACGGCCAGCTCGAGAAACTCGACTTTTCCGTCATCGACAAATCCAAGCTCGATCCGCGCTTCGTCACCGACTATTCGGTCGGCAGCTTCTATTATTCCTTCGTCATCGGCTGCAATGCCGATGCCGTCAAAGCCTGCCCGAAGACATGGGCCGACCTGTTCGACACGACGAAGTTTCCCGGCAAGCGCACATTCTACAAGTGGTCGGCTCCCGGCGTGATCGAAGCGGCGCTGCTTGCCGACGGCGTGCCTGCCGACAAGCTTTATCCGCTCGATCTCGACCGCGCCTTCAAGAAGCTCGATACGATCAAGTCGGATATCATCTGGTGGTCGGGCGGCGCCCAGTCGCAGCAGCTGCTGGCCTCTGCCGAGGCGCCCTTCGGCAGCGTCTGGAACGGTCGCATGACGGCGCTTGCCGCGACTGGCATCAAGGTGGAGACGTCCTGGGAACAGAACATCACTGCCGCCGATGCGCTCGTCGTGCCGAAGGGCGCGCCGAATGCCGAGGCTGCGATGAAGTTCATTGCACTGGCGACTTCGGCAGAAGCGCAGGCCGCCCTGGCAAAGGCCACCGGATATGCGCCGATCAACCTTGACTCGGCCAAGCTGATGGACCCGGAAACAGCCAAAACCCTGCCGGATCAGCAGACGGCGAGCCAGGTGAATGCCGATATGAACTACTGGGCTGATAATCGCGATGCCATCGGCGAGAAGTGGTACGCCTGGCAGGCGAAATAGCCTGAAACTTGAGGTGAACGGGCACGGCGAAATGTTCGCCGTGCCTCCTGCAGCGGCGGTACCCGTCCATCGGACCTCGGCGCGGTCAGAATTGACGGGTGGGAAGGACTGTCATGTCGACGTATAGCGATGCCTCCGGCGCAATCATGCCTTTGCCAAAGGCGCGCAGAGCAACAGGTTTTGGCGGGGTCGTTCCGGCTCTTGCCTTCGTGGGCATCTTTTTCGTCGCGCCAGTGGCGATACTGCTGCTGCGCAGCGTCCTGGAACCCGTTCCGGGGCTTGGAAATTATGCGCAGCTGATCGGCTCTGCGACCTATCTCAAGATCTTCGCCAATACCTTCATCGTCTCGGGCTTCGTCACGGTGCTTTCGCTCTTGATCGGTTTTCCCGTCGCCTGGGCGCTGGCAATCATGCCCGGGCGGCTGACCTCGGTGATCTTCGCGATCCTGCTTCTGTCGATGTGGACAAACCTTTTGGCCCGTACCTATGCCTGGATGGTGCTTCTGCAGCGCACCGGGCTCATCAACAAGATGCTGATGGGGATGGGCCTGATCGACCAGCCGCTGGCGCTCGTCAACAATCTGACCGGTGTGACGATCGGCATGACCTATATCATGCTGCCTTTCATCATCCTGCCGCTCTACGGCGTGATCAAGAAGATCGACCCGTCGACGCTGCAGGCGGCCGCCCTTTGCGGCGCCAACCGCTGGCAGTGCCTGACGCGTGTTCTGCTGCCGCTGGCGATGCCCGGCATGGCGGCCGGCGCCCTGATGGTCTTCGTGATGTCGCTCGGCTATTTCGTCACGCCCTCGCTTCTCGGCGGCACCGCCAACATGATGCTGGCAGAACTGATCGCGCAGTTCGTGCAGTCGCTGGTCAACTGGGGAATGGGCGGTGCGGCGGCGTTGGTGCTCCTGGTGGTGACCCTGTCGCTTTATGCCGTGCAGCTGCGCTTCTTCGGCAACCAGAACCCGGGAGGACGTTGATATGCTGCTCAATTTCGACCGCCTCGGCTGGTGGAAATACGTCCTGCTGGCGATCACGCTTCTGACTGCGGCCTTCCTGCTGCTGCCGATCGTCTTCATCGCGGCGCTGTCCTTCGGCTCCTCGCAATGGCTGATCTTTCCGCCGCCCGGCTGGACGTTCCAATGGTACGGCGAGCTCTTCGCCGACCCGCGCTGGCTGGAATCGGCTTTGACCAGCTTCAAGATCGCCGTCATCGTGACGATCCTGTCGGTGCTGCTCGGGCTGGTGACCTCCTTCGGACTGGTGCGCGGTTCGTTCATCTTCCGCGATGCGCTGAAAGCGCTGTTCCTCACCCCGATGATCCTTCCGGTCGTGGTTCTCGCCGTCGCCCTCTATGCTTTCTTTCTGAGGATCGGCCTTGGCGGCACGCTGGTAGGCTTCGTCATTTCGCACCTCGTTCTGGCGCTGCCCTTCTCGATCCTCTCCATATCGAGTGCGCTGGAAGGTTTCGACAAGTCGATCGAGGATGCGGCGGTTCTCTGCGGCGCCTCGCCTTTGGAAGCGAAGATCAGGGTCACCCTGCCGGCGATCAGCCATGGGCTGTTCTCGGCCGCCGTCTTCTCGTTCCTGACATCCTGGGACGAGGTGGTGGTGGCGATCTTCATGTCCAGCCCGACGCTGCAGACGCTGCCGGTGAAGGTATGGGCGACGCTGCGGCAAGACCTGACGCCGGTTGTCGCTGCCGCATCGACCCTTCTCATCCTTTTGACGATCATCTTGATGGCGCTGGTTGCCATCGCGCGTAAGGTACTGAAACAATGAACGAACCATTCCTTCAGATCCGCGGAATACGCAAGGAATACGGCCCTGTGGTTGCCGTGCACGATGTCAATCTCGACGTCCGGCGCGGAGAGTTCCTGACCTTCCTCGGTCCGTCCGGATCCGGCAAGAGCACGACGCTCTACATCCTGGCCGGCTTTGAAAACCCGACCAAAGGCGACATCACACTCGAGGGCAAGACGCTGCTCGCCACGCCGTCGCACAAGCGCAACATCGGCATGGTGTTCCAGCGCTACACCCTGTTTCCGCATCTGACGGTCGGTGAAAACATCGCTTTTCCGCTGAAGGTCCGGCGCAAGTCCAAGGCCGAGATCGACAGCAAGGTGAAGGAGATGCTGCGCCTTGTCCGACTCGAAGGCTTCGAGGATCGCAAGCCGGCGCAGATGTCCGGCGGTCAGCAGCAGCGCGTCGCGCTTGCCAGGGCTCTTGCCTATGATCCGCCGGTGCTGCTGATGGACGAGCCGCTGTCGGCGCTCGACAAGAAGCTGCGCGAGGAAATCCAGCATGAGATCCGCCGCATCCACCAGCAGACGGAAGTGACGATCCTTTATGTCACGCACGACCAGGAAGAGGCGCTGCGGCTCTCCGACCGCATTGCCGTCTTTTCCAAGGGCGTCATCGATCAGATCGGTACGGGCCCCGAACTCTATGCCAATCCCAAGACGCGGTTCGTTGCTGAATTCATCGGCGACAGCGACTTCATTTCATGCGATCTGCTGTCGTCATCGGATGGGCAGGCCACGATTTCGCTTGGCGGCGGGACCGTCTTCGATCAGATTCCGGTGCATGGAAAAGGGACCTCCGGCGCAAGGGCGGCGCTGATGCTGAGACCGGAGCGCATTCGGCTGTCGCGCGCGAGAGCCGCCGGCGCAGGTCTTGCCGCGACGGTCAGCGACATTACCTTTCTCGGCAACAACATCCACGTCTCGACGGAGACGGCGACAGGCGAGGCGCTTTCGGTTCGCTTGCCGTTCGGTCATGAGGCTATTGCCGGGCTCAATCGTGGAGATATAGTCCATCTCGATTTCGATCCCGGCGCCGCTCACGTATTCTGTTGAAAGTTGTCCCATGAAACTCAATGATCCCTCGCTGTTCCGCCAGGCATGCCCCATCGCCGATCGCTGGATCGAAGCGGAAGGTCGCGCGTCGGCCATGGTCCGCAATCCGGCGACAGGTGAGGTGCTGGGCGCGGTCCCAGATTTCGGTGCGACGGAAACCGAAGATGCCATCCGGGCCGCCGTCATCGCCCAGAAGCTTTGGGCGAAGAAGACCGCCGGCGAGCGCGCCGCCGTTCTCAAGGCTTGGCATCGCCTGATGATCGAAAACCGTGACGATCTGGCGATGATCCTGACGCTGGAACAGGGAAAGCCCTTGGCTGAAGCCAAGGGGGAAATCACCTATGGTGCGAGCTTCATCGAATGGTTTGCCGAAGAGGCACGACGCATCAACGGCGAGATCGTACCGGGGCATCAGCCGGACAAGCGCATCCTTGTGCTGCGCCAGCCGGCCGGCGTCGTGGCGGCGATCACGCCCTGGAACTTTCCGAACGCGATGATCACGCGCAAGATCGGCCCCGCGCTTGCCGCCGGCTGCGCCGTCGTTCTCAAGCCGGCGCTGCAGACGCCGTTCTCCGCGATCGCGATCGCCGTCCTCGCAGAGCGCGCCGGCCTGCCGGGGGGGCTTCTCAACATTGTCACAGGTGACGCAGCCGCAATCGGCGGGGCGCTGACTGCCAGTCGCGACGTCCGGGTCCTGACCTTCACCGGCTCCACGCGGACGGGCGAGCTGCTTTACCGGCAATGCGCGCCGACGATCAAGAAGCTCGGTCTCGAGCTCGGCGGCAATGCACCCTTCATCGTATTCGATGACGCCGATCTCGACGCGGCTGTCGAAGGCGCCATCATCGCCAAATTCCGCAACAACGGCCAGACCTGCGTCTGCGCCAACCGGCTTTATGTCCAGGACGGCGTCTACGAGGCATTTGCAGCCAAGCTCGCCGAGGCCGTTTCGCAGTTGAAGGTCGGCAACGGTCTGGAGCGCGACGTCGTGCTTGGCCCGCTCATCGACGACAATGCCGTTGCCAAAGTCGAAAGCCACATTCAGGACGCCGTGGCAAAGGGCGCCGGGATCGTAACGGGAGGCAAGCGCCACGCGCTTGGCGGCCATTTCTTCGAGCCGACCATTCTGCGTGACGTTGCTGCCGGCATGCAGGTGGCGCGTGAGGAAACCTTTGGGCCCCTTGCGCCGCTTTTCCGGTTCCGCGACGAGCAGGACGTCATCGAGCAGGCAAATGACACCGAGTTCGGACTTGCCTCCTATTTTTATGCGCGCGATCTGTCGCGGGTCTTCCGCGTGACCGAAGCGCTCGAATATGGAATGGTCGGGGTCAATACCG
This sequence comes from Rhizobium sp. M1, assembly GCF_002531805.1. NCBI lineage: Bacteria > Pseudomonadati > Pseudomonadota > Alphaproteobacteria > Hyphomicrobiales > Rhizobiaceae > Rhizobium > Rhizobium sp. M1. The sequence goes on from NZ_NWSW01000022.1 coordinate 79,449, forward strand.
GTCTCGTCTCCACCGCTGAGGCACCGTTCGGCGGCGTCAAGATGTCGGGTCTTGGTCGCGAAGGCTCCAGGCACGGATTGGACGAATATACCGAGCTCAAATATGTATGCCTGGGCGGCATTGCCTGATTTAGATCGGCGACTGTGCTTCGCCGCAAAGAAAGATCGGCATGCATCTCGTAAGCATCTCGATGTATCTCACATCCCGGCCGCTCGCGGAGGCGACGGCCGAGCTCTGGTCGTTCCTGAGGCATTATCTCTCGTAAGCAGGTCTCACTGGCCTGCCTGAAGCACTCGATCAGACGGTTCCCTATGACGAAGTCTGGCTGAGGCCGGATCTTCTTCTGTCGCAGGCATGTGGCTATCCTTTTGCCACGAGTCTGCGCGGTCGGGTGCGGCTGGTGGCCACTCCCATATATAGCCATCCCGGCTGCGATGGGCCGCTGATGCGCAGCTTCAGCGTTGTCCGGAAGAATTCTCCCGTTCGAGTGCTGGAGGATTTGCGCGGTACCACCGCTGCGATCAACGCTCCTGACAGCAACTCCGGGAGCAATCTCTTTCGCGCCGCCGTCGCTCCGCTTGCGCGCAACGGCGGCTTCTTTGGCCGGATAATCGAAACAGGCAGCCACGGCGGCAGCATTGCCGCCGTTATCGAGGGCAGGGCAGAAAGCGCGGCCATCGATTGTATCACTCTTGAGAATATCCGCTGGTTGGATCCCGCCCAGGTCGAGGGTATCCGTATCATCGCCGAAAAGCCAAAGGCTCCCGGTCTGCCATTCATCACATCCGGCAATGCATCGAGCCAAATAATCCTCCTCCTCCGACGTGCTTTGGATGCTGCCATCAGAGAGCCGTCATTGGCGGCCATGCGCGCCACGCTTGGACTCGTTGATTTTGCCGTCCTTTCCGACGCCGACTACGAGCCGCTTTTATCGTTGGCTGTCGACACGTTGCCCCAACTGAGAGCGTGAGTTTTTCAATGCCTATTGGCCTCGGCGGAATGACGCGGGTGCCGCGTCAGCCCCGGCCACTGCGATAATACCGATTTCCACGGCGAATTCCGGCGCGGCAAGTCTTGCTTCGACCGTGGCGCGCGCCGGCGCATGGCCGGATGGCACCCAATCGTCCCAGACGGCATTCATGTCTTCGAATGTCGACATGTCGGCAAGCCAGATCGTCGCGCTGAGGATTCGTGTCGGATTGCTGCCCACGGCGTCCAGGAGTCGAGTGATCCGTGTCAGGATATTGGTCGTCTGCTCGCGGATGGACGCGCTCGGCGCGTCGACTGCGACCTGGCCTGCGAGGAAGACGAAGCCGCCACAGGTGACGGCCTGGCTCATCCGTTTTCCGGTCTCGTAACGTTCGATCTGCATGCTCGCCTCCTTCATCAATCCCTATGCGTAATCTTCTGGCGTTCGGCGCGGCGCTGCAACCATTGGATGGTGGCGAGGAACAGCGTCGAAAACAGGATGAGGAGAGTGGCGACGGCGGCGATCGTCGGGCTCAGCGTTTCCCGCACGCCGCTCCACATCTGCCGCGGCAGCGTGCGTTCCTCGGAACCGGCGATGAAGAGCGCAATCACCACTTCGTCGAACGACGTCACGAAGGCGAAGAGGGCGCCGGAGGCCACGCCCGGGGCGATGACCGGCAGCATGATGCGCAAGGTCGCCTCGACAGGGGTCGCGCCGAGACTGGACGCCGCCCGCATCAGATTGTGATCGAAACTTGCGAGTGTCGCGGTCACGGTGATCACCACGAAGGGCGCTCCGATCGCAGTATGCGCCAGCACCAGCCCGGTCAGGCTGTTGAGCAGCCCGACGGCAGCGAAGGCATAATAGATGCCGACCGCCGACACGATGACCGGCACGATCATCGGCGAGATCAGAATGGCGGTCAGCGTTGCCCGCGCCGGGCAGGAGGGCCGGCTGAGGCCGATCGCGGCAAGCGTGCCGAGAAAGGTCGACAGGACGGTGGCGCAGACGGCGACGATGATGCTGTTCTTCAGCGCCAGCTGCCAGACGTTGGAATCGAAGAATTCGCGATACCATCTGAGCGACAGGCCGGGCATCGGGTAGGTGAAGAACGGCTCGGCGTTGAAGGAGAGCGGCACGATCGCGACGATCGGCGCGATCAGGAACAGGATCACCAGGCCGCCGGCCAGCCACAGGAGGAGCGAAAACAGTCGCGGGAAAGACAGGAAGTTGGTCATCAGCCTATCCTCAGCCGGTCGATGCCGACGATGCGATTATAGACGGCGTAGAGGATGAGCACCGCCACCAGCAGGATCGTGCTCAAAGCCGCCGCCATGGCCCAATTGGTGACCTGGTTGGAATAATAGGCGATGAAATAGCTCACCATTTGGTCTCCCGGCCCGCCGACCAGAGCCGGCGTGATGTAATAGCCGAGCGCCAGGATGAAGACGAGCAAGCCGCCGGCGCTGACGCCCGGCATGCTCATCGGCAGGTAGATGCGAAAGAAGGCCGATATGGGCGGTGCGCCGAGCGACGAGGCGGCCCTCACATAGACCGGAGGTATGCTCTTCATGACGCTGTAGATCGGCAGCACCATGAAGGGCAGCAGAATATGGGTCATGGCGATCAGGACGCCGACGCGATTGTAGATCAGGTCGAGGGGCCGCGCGGGATCGACGAGACCCAGCCAGATGAGCGCCGAGTTGATCACGCCGCGCCCCTGCAGCAGCACGACCCAGGCGCTGGTGCGCACCAGAAGCGAGGTCCAGAACGGCAGCAGCACCAGGATCAGCAGCGTATTGGCAACGGCGCCTTTCGAGCGGGCGATCAGGGCGGCGAGGGGATAGCCGAGGAACAGGCAGATCACGGTGACCGACGCGCTGACGACGAAGGTGCGGATCAGCACATCGACATGCACCGCATTCTCAGCCGAGACCCTGCCGATCGAGCCCGAGGCGTCGCGCTCCAGATCGAGCGAGGCGAGCAGGTAGTAGTCGGTGAAGGGCGGCGACGCGTTCTTGATGATCGTCCAGTAATGCGGGGTCTCCCATTTGGGATCGATGGCAACGAAGGCGGCCTTGTAGGGCGGCTCGGCGTTGCGGATGGTGCGCGCGGTCTTCAAGAGCATCGAGCGCATGCCCGTCTCGTAATAATTGAGACGTTTGGCCACCTCGGCGATCTGATCGCGGGGTGATTGTTTCAGATCGGCAGCGAAGGCGGCAAACAGCGCTTCGTCCGGCGCGGACCCTCCATCCCAGGCCGAAAGCGCCGACATCGTATAGGGCAGGGCGGCGGAAGCCGCCCTGTTGTCGACCGCGCGGGTCAACAGCAGGGCGATGGGCAGGACGAAGACGAGCATCAGGAAGACCAGCAGAGGGGCGACCAGCAACAGCGCTCTCAGTTGCGCCTTGCTTTTCGCACCGCCGAGGCTTTTCACCCGTACGCCGGCGGCAATCATCGAGCCGTCGCCTTCATTCATTGTCGCGGTCACCATCGCTCATGCCTTTTTGCGGTAGAGAAAGGGGCGGACGAAGCCGGGGGACTATTCGCCCGACGAGGTTACTGTGCGAGCCACTTGTTGAAGCGTTCGGTCAACTCCTCATCATGGTCGGCCCAGAACTCCGAGGAGACGACAAACGCGTTCTTCGTATTCTCCGGTGCTGTCGGCAGATCGGCGAGAATGTCCGGCGGAACCTTGGCGATGGCCGCCTTCAGGGTCGGGCCATAGGAGATATATTTCGACTGCTGCGCCATCACGTCGGGATTGACGGTGAAGGCGACGAACTTGTCCGCCAGCTCCTTGTTCTTCGAGCCTTTCGGCTCGGCCCAGAGATTGAAGTCCATGCCCTGGCCATCCCAGACGATCTTGAAGTTCTTGCCGCTGTTCTTGACGGCGTCAAAGATGCGGCCGTTCCAGGCCGTCGTCATCACCACTTCGCCATCGGCGAGAAGCTGCGGCGGCTGTGCGCCGGCGGTCCACCAGACCTTCACATCCTTCTTGATCGTGTCGAGCTTCTTGAAGGCGCGGTCGACGCCCTCCGGCGTCCCGAGCACGTCGTAGACTTCGGAAGGTTTGACGCCGTCGGCAATTAGCGCGAATTCCAGCGTGGTCTTCGGCGACTTGCGCAAGGCGCGCGGGCCGGGGAATTTGGCGGTATCGAAGAGATCGGCCATGGTCGTCGGCCCGCCGTTCGGGAACTTGGCGGCGTCGTAGGCATAGATGGTGCCGAAGACGATGGTTGCGACCGCACAATCCATCGCCGCGCCATCGATGAAGGCGTCCTTGCCGCCGATCTTCGAATAGTCGATCGTCTCGAGCCAGCCTTCGTCGCAGCCTTGCAGCGCATGGCTGGGTTCGACGTCGACGACGTCCCAGGTTACCTGGCCGGTCTCGACCATGCCCTTCAGCTTGGCGGTCGAGCCGTCCCATTCGTCCTGGAGGATCTTCGTGCCGGTTTCCTTGGCGAAGGGCTTGAAGAAGGCCTCCTCCTGGCTCTTCGTATAGGCGCCGCCCCAGGACGTGACGGTCAGCGTTTCCTCGGCAAATGCGGCTCCGGCGGTCGCAAGAGCGATGACGGAACTGAGAAGCATGCAGTTTAAACGCATCATGGTGGTTCCCCTTTTTGTTGCTGCGTTTACGAAAGAATGAGCACCTGGGTCAGGAGAGCCCGAGCACCCGGCAATCCTCCGATGCCCAGCCGATGATGGCGGTCGAACCGAGCGAGCGAACCGGAATATCCTGCGCGGCGGCGACCTTGATGAAGACGTCGTCGCAGCCGCAGGCGGCGACACGTAAGCGCACATGGTCGCCGTGGTAGATGATTTCCCTGAGCATGGCGGTGAAACGGTTCGCAATGTCGGCCGCCGGCGCCAGCTGGATTCGCTCCGGCCGCAGCACCAGGGCTGCCCGCGCGCCTTCCTTCAAGCCTTCTCCGGCCTGGCCGATGATGATCGAGCCGTCAGGTGCGCGGATCCGGCAGAAGCCATTGTCGATCGCGACGACTTCGCCCGATATGGCATTGTTCTCACCGATAAAGGTTGCGACGAAGGGATTGGCCGGCGTTTCGTAGAGCGCATGCGGGGCCGCGATCTGCTGCAGAATGCCATCATTGAACACGCCGACCCGATCCGACATGGTCAGCGCCTCGCCCTGGTCGTGGGTGACGTAGACGACATTGATGCCGAGGCGGGCGTGCAGATGTTTGATCTCCAGCTGCATATGTTCGCGAAGCTGCTTGTCGAGCGCGCCCAGCGGCTCGTCCATCAGCACCAGCTGCGGCTCGAAGACGAGCGCGCGGGCGAGCGCGATGCGCTGCTGCTGTCCGCCCGAAAGCTGGTTGGGCCGCCGCGTTTCGAAACTCGCCATGCGCACCATGTCGAGCGCGCGGCGAACCCGCTCGGTAATCTCCGCCTTGCCGAGCCGACGCATCTTCAGCGGAAAGGCGACGTTCTCTCCGACCGTCATATGCGGGAAGAGGGCGTAATTCTGGAAGACCACGCCGATATTGCGCCGATGCGGTGGAACGCTGTCGATCCTGGTGTCGGCAAGGGTGATGGTCCCGCTGCTCGGAGCCTCGAAGCCGGCCAGCATCATCAGCGTCGTGGTCTTGCCGGATCCGGAAGGGCCGAGAAGGGTCAGAAATTCGCCCTTGGCGACGTCGAGATCCAGACCGCGTACGACATAGCTGACGCCGTCATAGGATTTACGCACGCCTTCGAAAGCGATGAAGCGTTCGCTCATGAATTCCTCCTGTTGGCATCGGCCGGGATCCCTGCCTCTTTGTCTCGATGCAAGGGCATATTGTCTCGGTCGATTTACGCTTGTCAAGCCACACAAATAATTTTGTATGGTAACGCCTGCGGGCCTCGAAAATATTGAGAAAGCGTGTTATGCCGCAGGAAATCAAGCTGAATGGCGACGGCGGCCTTGCGTTCAGTCGTGGAATTGTACACGTATTTTCAGGGATTGTATGTCTGAACGATCGGAAATGAACCAGACAAACCAGGAGCGGAAAACACGCATGCCGGCCTATCTCGAACTCGCTAGCGAGCTCGAGGCAAGGATCCGTTCGGGTGCCCTGCCGCCCGGCAGCCAGCTGCCGCCGCAGCGCGACCTCGCCCGGGAGCGGTCGCTCAACGTCTCGACCGTCACGCGCGCCTATCGCGAATTGCAGAACCTCAATCTTGTCATGGGCAGCACCCGGCGTGGCACGATCGTCACCGGCGACGGCGCCATGCCGCGGGTCGACCGGGCGGCGAGCCCGGCCGGCATCATCGACCTGACGGTCAACCGGCCGGCCGTCGACGATTTTCAGCAGCGCCTCGCCCAATCCCTGCCGGCTCTTTCGTCCGACCCTCGCTTCCGCCAGATGCAGGAATACCAGCCGCCGGAGGGGCCGGCCTGGGCGCGCCTGGCGGCGAGAAAATGGATATCGCTCAACGGCTTCGACCCGTCCGAAGACGATATCGTCGTCACCAGCGGTGCCCAGCACGCTCTTCTGGCTGTCATCAGCAGCCTGATCGAGCCTGGCGACACCATCGTCTGCGATCGGCTGACCTATTACGGCCTGATCGCGCTTGCCCAGATGTTCCGCTTCCGCATTATCGGCATCGGTAGTGACGAACACGGTATGTCGGCGGCGGAGCTTGACGATATCTGCAGCCGAGAGCGGGTGCGCGCCGTTTTCACTGTCCCCTCCATGCACAATCCGACCGTCGTCACCATGAGCGAGGCCCGCCGGCGGGAACTGGTCGAGGTCGCGGAAAAGCACGATCTCGTCATCATCGAGGACGATGTCTACGGACCGATGCTCGGGACCCGCGCAAGCGCCCTGATCACGCTGGCTCCGGCCAGGACCTACCATATTTCCGCATTGTCCAAGGCTTTGGCGCCGGGGCTGCGCGTCGGCTATCTGACCTGCCCGCCCGGGCGAGCGCTGCTGTCGGCCGAGGCGGTCCGCACGACCGCCTGGATGCCCTCTCCGCTGCCGCTGCTGCTCGCGACCCGCTGGCTCGAGGACGGCACGGCAGAAGCGATCCTGAAGGCTCAGCTCGCGGAGTTGCGCGCCCGCCATGCGATCGTTGCGACGATGCTTGCCGGCCATTCCTTCTCCGCCGATCCACGCTGCATGTTTCTCTGGCTCAGACTGCCGGCGCCATGGCGGTGCGAGGATTTTGCCGCCAATCTGCGCGCCCACGGCGTTGCCGTCATGCCGGCCACCGCGTTTGCCTGCGACCGCCAGCCCGTCGAACATGCCGTTCGCGTCAATGTCGGCTGCGCATCGTCGCGGGACGAACTGGCAACGGCGCTGCGCATCATTGCCGCCACTCTGAACGATCGTCCCCGCGCTCTGGCCGGCCTGGTCTAGGATGAATAGGCCGCTCCCCGCGCTTCAACCTTTGCCCGACGCTGAACGCCGGCATGTGGCAGTTGTCGGCGCGGGACTGGTCGGCCTCTGCTCGGCCCTCTGGCTGCAGAGAATGGGGCATCGGGTCACGATCATCGATCCGGCGCCGCCGTTGGGCGATGCGTCCTGCCGGCAGGCCTGTTCCTATGGGAATGCCTGCACCTTCGCGCCGCACGGCGTCGTTCCCGTGGCTATGCCGGGTGTCATCTGGCGTGTGCCGGGAATGCTGCTCAATCCGCTCGGTCCACTGGCAATCGTCTGGAGATACCTGCCGCAACTGGCGCCGTGGCTCAGCGCCTTCCTGGCGTCGAGCACGAAAGCCGAGGTCGAGCGGATCGCCGCGACATTGGCAACGCTGCTCTCTCACGCCGATGCCGCCTGGCAACCGCTGGTGACGCAGGCCGGCGCCGAACGGCTGAAGCGGCATGAGGGCTGCCTCTATCTCTACAAGACGGAAGCGCAATTCCAGGCAGCCGATGCCGAGTATGCGCTGCGTGAACGCCATGGCGTCGCCATGGATCGGCTGAGCCGCACCGATATCCAGAGCATGGAGCCCAATCTTGCGCCGCTCTACCACAAGGGCGTGTTGTTCGGTGACGCCTATGTGTTTTCGAGCCCCAGGCAGCTCGCCTTCGCGATGGCGAAAACGGTCGTGAACGGCGGAGGAGAGATCGTCCGCGGGGAAGTCTCGGCAATCGAGCCGCGCGATGACGGCATCGGCCTCAGGATCGCGGACAGGGCGATCCTTGCCGACCACGCCGTGGTGGCCGCCGGCGCCCATTCCCGCAAGCTTGCGGCAGCGGCCGGCGATCGCGTGCTGCTCGATACCGAGCGCGGCTATCACGTCCTGTTCCCGCAGGCAGGCAATCTTCTGTCGCGCCCGGTCTTCTATCCAGAGCACGGCTTCTACATGGTGCCGATGGCGGACGGATTGCGCGCCGCCGGAACCGTCGAACTCGGCGGGCTTGCCGCTCCCTTGAACCCGAAGCGGACCGCGATGATCCGCGAAGGGGTGAGAAAGCTCTTGCCGTCGGCCGGCGAAGGTAGCGACGAGTGGCTGGGCTTTCGCCCATCCATGCCGGATTCACTTCCCGTCATCGGCAGCTCCGGTCGCTCGCCGTGCGTCACCTATGCTTTCGGTCACGGCCATCTCGGCCTGACGCTGGCCGCATTGACCGGCTATCTGATTTCCCAACTTGTCGCCGGACAATGCCCAGTCATCGATCTGACGCCGCTGCGTCCCGATAGCTTTTGAGCCTCTGATGGCTCCCGTTCCCCGAGGACTGACGGTGATGAATATTGACAATATATGCTACGCCGCCCATGATAAGGGAGAGTGAAAGGGTATGCCGATGGCGTCGGGCAGCATTCATGTGAAAGTCAGTGGGCAGTTGCAGGATCATATCCAGCAGCAGATCGGCGATGACGGCCTCTATGAAAATGCCAGCGAATATATCCGTGCTCTGATCCGGCGAGATTTGCAGACGCGTGATGAGGCGTGGGATATGCTGCAAAAAGAGCTTGCGCCCGCAATGCGGGCCGACGACAGCGAGTTTGTCGCCGTTTCGGCTGAAGACGTCATCCGCCGCAACAAGCGCCGATAGCCATGCCGGCTTATCGCTTTTATCCGCGCGCCGACGCCGCGCAGGACAAGATCTGGCGCGATACCTTCGAGGCATGGGGAGAAAAGCAGGCGGACGCTTACATTCTCGGGCTGCATGCTTATTTGCAGCGCCTATGCGGGGATCGACCGATCTGGCAACAACTTCCACAACGTCCGGCCGTCCCGGCAGACATCAAACGTTCGGCCTATTTCGGTCGCTACGAGCATCACTATGTGTTCTTTCGGGAGCTCGAGAATGGTGATCTCGGTGTCATGAGCATTCTTCACGAACGAATGAATCTGCCTGTCCGGCTCAAAGAGGACTTGGCGGCTCTCTCACGCAAGCAGCCGTGACGCGGACTATCTTCGTCCACGTTCAAAACCGATGCTCCGCTCCCTCCACCGGATTTGCCCAGACCATCATACCGGGTAAAAACGGCGTCTCGCCTTCGGCGCGCACGACCATCTCGCCGAGTTCGGGAACGTCGAGGTAGAGGATAGCATCGGCGCCGAGCCTTTCGATGTGGCGGACTCTGCCCTGCCATTGCCCGGCATTTTCCGAAAGCCGGATATGTTCCGGCCTTATGCCGTAGGTCGTGCAATTCAATCGTCGCGCCGTCTCGCCGCCATAGAGGTTCATCTTCGGGCTGCCGATGAAGCCGGCGACGAAAGGGGTCGCCGGATTGCGATAGAGCTCCATCGGACTGCCGACCTGCTCGACCGAACCGCCGTTCAGCACGACAATCTTGTCGGCCATCGTCATGGCTTCGACCTGGTCGTGGGTGACATAGATCATCGTCGATTTCAGCCGGGCGTGGAGATCGGCGATCTCAAGACGCATCTGGGCTCTGAGCGACGCGTCGAGATTGGAAAGCGGCTCGTCGAACAGGAAGACCTTGGGATCGCGGACGATCGCCCGGCCGATGGCGACGCGCTGCCTCTGTCCGCCGGAGAGTGCTTTCGGCTTTCGCTCCAGCAACTGCGTGAGCTGCAGCGTTTCCGCAGTCGCCGCGACCTTGGCGGCAATTTCCGCCTTTGGACGGCGGGCGAGTGAAAGGCCAAAGCCGATATTCTCGGCAACCGTCATATGCGGGTAGAGCGCATAGCTCTGGAACACCATGGCGATGCCCCGCTCGGAGGGTTCGGCATAGGTCACGTCCTTGCCGCCGATGGTCAGCGTGCCGGACGTCGTCTCCTCCAGGCCGGCGATGATGCGCAGCAGTGTCGATTTTCCGCATCCCGACGGGCCGACGAATACGACGAATTCGCCGGAGGCCACCTCCAGATCGATACCTTTGATGACTTCAAGGGCGCCGAAGCTCTTGCGAACCTGTTTGAGTGTGAGTTCAGCCATTCTGCTACCCTTTGACTGCGCCTGATGTCATGCCCGCGACAATCTGCCGGTTGAAGAAGATGAAGACGATCAGCGGCGGGATTGTCACGAGGAGGATGTTCATGAAGAGGAGATTGTACTGGCTCGAATACATGCTCTGGAAATTATAGAGCGTCAGCTGCACCGTCACGTTCTCCTTGCCCGGCAAGTAGTAGAGCGGGTTGGTGAAATCGTTGAAGATCGCGATCGATTGCACGACGATATTGGTCACGGTCACCGGCTTCAGAAGCGGCAGGACCACCCGGAAGAAGATCTGCCGGGGTTTGGCGCCGTCGATCAGCGCCGCCTCATCGAGATCGCGCGGGATGGTCGAGATGAACGAGCGGTAGAGCAATATCGAAAAGGAGAGGTTATAGGCGACCTGGATCAGGATCATCCCTGTCATCGTCTTGAAGAGGCCGATCTCCTGCAGCAGGCCGATCGTCGGAACCACGGCGGGCGGCATCATCAGGCCCATGAAGAGGGCAACGGATGCGACCTTGTTCCAGGCGGTCCTGCGGCGCTGCATCACATAGCCTACCATCGCTGACAGCAGGATGAGGATCGTGACGGAAGCGACGGTGATCAGCGTCGAATTGAAATAGGCGAGCACAAGCTGATAATCGCGCGCCTTGAAGACGGCCACGAGATTGTCCCAGAAGAGCCATCGCTCCGGCAACTCGAAATCGAGATGGGACGCTTCGGATTTCGATTTCACCGCCTGCAGAGCGACGAAAACGAAAGGCATGACGAAGATGATCGCGGCAACGGCAAGCGATATCGCGCCGGTCATATAGGGACGGATGCTTCTCATTCTTCGACCCCGCGCCGGTTGAACCATAAAGTGAGTGGCAGGATGATTGCGGCAATCAGCGCGAACAGTATGACGTTGCCGGCAGTCGACAGACCGTAGAAGCCTGCCTGATATTGCTTGTAAATGACCGAGGCGATCACGTCGGAGGAGAAACCAGGTCCGCCGCGGGTCATCGCCCAAATCAGGTCGAACGAGCGAAGGCCGCCGATCAGCGACAATGTCACCACCGTGATGGTGGCGGGGCGCACAAGCGGCAGGGTGACCCGGAAAAATTGCTGCAGGCGCGTCGCTCCGTCGATCCTTGCCGCCTCGTAGTAATCGGGGCTGATCGCGGCTAGACCGGCGATGAAGATCAGGGTAGCGAGGCCGACACCCTTCCATAGGTCGACCAGGGCTACCGAAAACAGGGCGAGCGCCGGATTGGTCAGCCATCCCGGTCCAGGAATGCCGAGCGTCTCGAGCGTGACGTTGATGATGCCCTTCGTCGGATGCATCATCACCGCGAAGGTAATGCCGATGCCGATCGTCGAGACCAGGACAGGAAAGAAGACCAGCGTTCTCAGGAAGCCGCGGGCGAAGATATTGCCGGTCAGGAGCACGGCCAGCAGCAGCCCGCAGACCGTCTTCAGCCCGGATGTCGTCACGGCATAGATCAGGGTGTTGATCAGTCCCTTGATCAGGAACGGCTCGGAGAAGAACTGCTGAAAATTTTCGAGCCCGATGAATTCGGCCGTCGACAGATCCCAGCGCGTCAGGCTGAACCAGAGAGACGAGACCGTGGGAACCAGAAACAGCACGCCGTATATGATGGCAGCCGGAATGAAAAACCACAGCGGGTAGGGCGACTTGCGCGAGCGGGGGCGTGTCTCGGTCATGACTACCTCTTCGATCGGGTGGAACCTCGCCCCATCAGGCGCGAGGTTAGATGGCCCGAAAGACCGCTACCAGTTGGGCAGACCGAGCTGCTTGGCCTGTTTGCGCACATCGTCGTCATAGAGTTTCGCCGCATCGGCGGGCTGGCGGATGCCGGAGCCGACTTCGACGGTGATCTGCTCGAGTGACGGCCCTTTGACCGGCGAAACGAATTCCAGCGCCGGCGTCGTTTTGCCCTCGGTCTCGAAGTAAGGGAGCATGTCCTTGACGACAGGGGGCACATCGGCAGGCAGACCGCAGCCATCGACCAGCGAGGGACCCTGAACCGTGTTGGTCTCGACCATGATCTTGCAGCCCTCGACGCCCCCGGCGAAATCCACGAACTTCTTCGCTTCTTCGATATGCTGGCTGGCGGCGGGAATATAGAGGGCAGGCGGCATCCACACCGTCAGGCCATTGACAGCAGCGTCGTCGCTCGGCTGCGCAAAGAAGCCGACATCGCCGAGGTTTTCCGGATAGTTCTGCTTGAGCACGCCGACTGCGAAGCTCAGCATCGGGTAATGCGCCGCCTCGCCGGTCGCTACCATTTTCAGGCCGTCGTCATAGCTTGCCGCGCCGAAGTCCTCGTTCATCAGGCCGGCGTCGTGAACATCCTTCAACCGCTCGAAGCCTTTCATGGCCGCCGGCGTCTCGGCGTATTTCGCCTTATTGGCGGTATAGTCGGCGGCGAAGTTCGGCACGGCGGCATGCAGATTGTAATAATCGGCCAGAACGAAGAGCTGCGAGGTCCAGGTGTCGCGATAGGTCTGCGCGACGGCGACCTTGCCCGATGCCTTGACCTTGGTGTTGTTGGCCATGAAATCCGCCCATGTCTTCGGAACGGAGAGGCCGAGATCCTGATAGATCTTTCTGTTATAGAGAATCCCGCCCGCCATCGCTGTGCCGAACGGAACGCCGTAAAGCTTGTCACCGGCGCGGACGACGGATTTGAAACCGTCATCCACCTTTGCCTGCGAGGGAAGGCCGCTGAGATCGACAAGCGCCTGAGCAGGTTTCAGCGCCTGCAGCAGCGAGCCGGAATTATAGAGGAACACGTCTGGCATCTCGCCTGTCGCCAGACGCGTCTTGACGATGTTGTCACCTTCACCGCCGCCCGGCCGCTGTTCGATTTCGATCGTTACATCAGGCGCCTTGGCCTGATAGGCGGCAACCAGCGCTTCGGCGGCCGCGACCGTATCGGGACTGTTGTCGATCAGGAATGACAGGGTGACTTCCGCATGCGACGGGTTGGCCGCTGCCAGCGCCAGAAGCGTGGATGCGCCCGCGAGAATGAGCCTTATCCGATGTGTCATGACGTTCCTCCTCTGAACGGTGTGACCTGTATGCTCCTCAGAAATCGGGTAGGGAAAAGACCAGTCGGTGCGTGCCCGGGGGAAGAACCGCCTCCTCGATGACAGCCTCCCCATTGAGCGACGGGTTCTGGTGCCGCCGGCCGGGCCGGAAGCGGCCGACGCAACCCTCCGGAAGCGTCAGCACATAGGTGATCTCGTTGCCGGTGCAGTGCCAGCCGGCCTCTATGCGCCCCTGGCTGATATCGTGATAGGCTGAAACCGGGGAAAGCGAGGGGATCGGCGCGGGATCGACGATGACCTCGGCAAACCCCGGCGCATCCGGCTTCGGCGAAATGCCGGCGACGCATTCGAACAGCCACTGGCAGACGGCGCCATAGGCGTAATGATTGTAGCTGTTCATATCGGGTTCGTAGATGGTGCCGTCGGGCGCCATGGAATCCCAGCGCTCCCAGATCGTCGTCGCTCCCTTGGAGACCTGGTAGAGCCAGCCCGGCACGTCGTCCTGCAGGAAGACCTTTTCGGCGAGGTCGTCCATGCCGAGCTTCGTCAGGGCCGGCAAAAGGGCAGGGGTGCCGATGAAGCCGGTGCCGATCTTGTAGTCGGCATCGATGATCACCTGCCGGAAATGCTGCCGGGCCGCCTGGTGATGCTCCGCCGGTATCAGGTCGTAAAGGAAGGCGAGAGCATAGGACGTCTGGTCGTTATGGGCGAGCCGCCCCGCCGGGGTGATGAACTCGCTGGCGAAAGCCTGTCTGATTTCTCCGGCGCGCCGCTTCATCTGCTCTTCAAGCGCGTCTTCGCCGAGAACGGCGGCGATCTTTGCCAGAAGATCTGTCGAGATGAAGTGGTAGAGGGTGGCGGCGCAATCGTCAGCAATTGTCGGGCGCGGCTTCCTGTTGTCGCCGACCGGTTGCAGCCAATCACCGAAGGTGAAGCCGCGCGCCCCCCAGTGCGACGGCGGGCGCACGATCGGACCGTCGGAGATCGACCAGACGAAATCGACCCAGCGCACCATCGAATCCAGGCACTCCGAAAGAGCCGCCCGGTCGCCGTAATGGGTGTAGAGAACCCAGGGAATGACGACGATCGCATCGCCCCAGCCGGTCGAGCCGGCATAACCCGGAAAGTCGGCGGGATGCAGACGCGTCGGGTCCGGCGAGAAATGCGAGACGGCGCCGTCCTCGCGCTGGTCGGCCACCACGTCGCGCAGATACTTCCTGAGGAAGGACTGGCTGTCGCTCAGCCAACATGCCGTTGCGGCAAACACCTGGGCGTCGCCCGTCCAGCCCAGGCGCTCGTCACGCTGCGGGCAATCTGTGGGTACTTCGACGAAATTGGCGCGCTGCGACCAGATGGTGTTCTGGACGAGGCGATTGACGAGAGGGTTGCCGGAGGTGAAACCGCCGGCCGGCTCGGGCACTGAGGAAATCGGGATGGAGGCGATCGAGAGAATCTCGGCGTTTCCAGTGATCGTTACCCGGGCGTAGCGAAAGCCATGAAAGGTGAAATGCGGCGCGTAGGTCTCGTCGCCGTCTCCGCGCAGCGTGTAGAGCGTGTGCGCCGCGGCCGTGCGATAATTGCGATTGTCGAAATGGCGAGCGGGGCCGAGGACTTCCGAATGCTCCACCCGTACACTAGCCCCGGCAGTGCCGCGGACGGTATATCTGACGTAGCCGCCGGCATTCTGGCCGAAATCATAGACGGTCCCACCATGATCATCGATCCAGCTTTCCACCGGGTCGAGCGGCCGTAATTCCCGAACCGCCGCTGTTTCATGGGCGACCAGCAGCGCCTTGTCGAACTGTAATCTCTCCGTACCGTCGGTCTCGACGAGATTTGCTTCGCGGGCATCGTAGACCTCGCCGAAATAGATCCCCGACTTCAGGATCGGCAAAGCGCCGCTGCGCCATGTGGTATCGGTGGAAAGAACGACGCCGCCCGGTCCGACCAGGTCGGCGATGGTGCCGATCCTGTCGCCCCAGCAATTCGCAATCGCCTTGGCGCCCCACATCAAAGGCGAGCGGTACCATCCGTCGGCAAGCCAGATCTCGACGCGGTTGAGACCCGGCTTGAGCAGGCTGGAAACATCATATCGCTGATAGGCGATGCGATCGTCGTAATTCGTCCAGCCTGGTGTCAGCAGATCCTCGCCGACGCGCTCACCATTGATGAAGCAGCGATAGAGGCCGAGCGCCGAGATGAAGAGTTCGATCGGAGGGCCGGCACCATCGTGATCGAAGGTTTTGGAGACAAAGCTTGCGGCCGTTCCCTGGCCGCCATCCGACAGCGGCGCGATCATCTCCCCCGACCATGTGCGCGAACCGGGATTGCCGCTGATGGCTGCTGGCTGAAAGTTCATCAAGTCCTCCCGATGATTTGTAGAACGTTCTCCATATAACGTTCTACATTTTCTTCGGGAGCGCAATAGAAATTTCCTCGCCAGTCTGCCATGGTGATTCTGCGGGCGAATATTGACGGTCCGCGGCCGCGAGTGCAGAGATTTCATGCCAGTCGAAGACAAACAAAAGCTGCAACGAAACGAGCGCGTGACGATCCGCACAGTGGCCACCCATGCCGGCGTATCGGTCGCAGCAGTGTCCAAGGTGATGCGCAACGCTTACGGCGTCAGCGAAGCGTTGCGGGCCAAGGTAACCGACGCGATCGAGGCGCTCGGATATCGTCCCTCGCGGGCGGCGCGCGGATTGCGCGGGCGCAGCTTCACCATCGGCGTGCTTCTGATCGACATCCGCAATCCTTTCCTCCCTGAAGTGATCGCCGGCGTCAACGGAGTGCTGGCGCCTTCGCATTATCAGGCGATGATCGGCGTCAGCGATGCGCGCGTGCAGCTGGAGACGTCATTGATCGAGTCGATGATCGACTACAAAATGGACGGCCTCATCCTCGTTGCACCGCGCTTGCCCTCCGAGATCATTGCAAAATTCGCCGTCCAGATCCCGATCGTCACTGTGGGTTATCACGATGCCGGCGCCATGGCCTTCGACACCGTCAATGCCGACGATCAGCGCGGCGCCGAGATTGCGGTGGAGGCGCTGCTGGCCTGCGGTTATCGCGACATCGAAATGCTCAGTCTCGGCGAGCGCGAAGGGCACGCGGTATCCGTCGTCCGCCAGCGGGAGATCGGCTTTCGCCGGGCAATGCAGCGGGGTGGGCTCGGCTCGGCGCCGATCGGAAAGATTCCTATCGCTTCACCGAGGCGGGAAGACGCGATGCGAAAATTCCTGGCGAGGAAGGACAGGCCGCGCGCCGTGTTCTGCTGGAGCGATCTCGATGCGATCACGCTTCTCAGCCTCGCGATGGAGATGGGCGTGCGCGTGCCCGAGGACCTCGCCGTCGTCGGATATGACAACTCCTCGACCGCAGCGCTCGGCCTCGTCAATCTTGCTAGCATCGACCAGTCGGGCAGGGAGCTCGGCCAGATCGCAACCCGGGCCCTCATCTCCCGGATCGAGGGCCGCACCGCTTCAGAGCATATTCTCCAAGTGCCGTCGCTGGTCAGCCGCAACAGTCTGACCCGGTCCAAGGATACGAAACACGACGGATGAAGAGGCCGGCAGCAGCTATCGAGCTTGCCGGCCCATCGGTTCAGGCAGCTGAGATTCGAGGGACGTGTGAAGCGGCGCGGATCGGCGCACTTTCCTTGACGGCCTTGATATTGCTCGATGAAGGCGGGCGCATCCTTCGCCTTCACTACTCGACCTTCGATGACCGCCTGCCGCGCCAATATATCGATGAACACGAGGAAATCATCGCCGCGATCGAGGCCGGCGATGCCGAGCGGGCCGACCGGCTGGCAATCGCCCACGCCGGCCAGATCGTCCGCCAGATCCAGTATTATCTCGCCCGCGACCTCGACCGGCCGATGGCGATCAGCTTGTCCTGAAGCGCCGGATCAGGGCACAGCGAATGCATCAATCCTGAGCGCCAGAGTCGCTCCCTGCCTTGAGCTTGACCTCGATGACCGGGACCACGACTTTGGGGCGGCGCACTGGCAACACGAATGTCAGTTCGTCCTCGCCGACGGGGAACTGGGTGTTCGCCCACAGCGTGTTGGCCGATGGGCGCAGCCAGGTGACCTCGCTGGCGTCATGCAGGAATTGCGCATATTCGATCTTGCCAGCCAGAGCATCGAAATGCAGATGCTTATAGGGCCAGTTGAAGAGGTGGATGTAGAGGCGGTCGCCGTTCTGGGTGAGGCGGCAATCGGGCGGAGCGGTGAAGTCGGACTGGGTGCAGCCGACAATGCTGCGCTCATGCAGCGTCATCCACTCCTCATAGGCGCCAAGTGCTGATAGTGCGCGGTGATCGAGTGTGCCGCGCGCCGTCGGGCCGACATTCATCAGCAGATTGCCGCCGATCGCAACAGTGCCGATCAGCATCTGCACCAGCTGCTCCGTGCTTTTCCAGGTGTACTCGTCGCGATGATAGCCCCAGGAGCCGCTGAGCGTCTGGCAGGCTTCCCAGACGACGCGCCTGCCGTCGCGTTTCGGCCAGGCGCGCGGCATATATTGCTCCGGCGTCACAATGTCGGGCTGCAGGCCGGCGAGATCGAGGCGGTTGTTGATAATGATGTCGGGTGCAAGCTCGCGCACTAGGCGCACGAGTTTCTCGCTTTCCCAATCCCGATGACCCTTGCCGACCAAGTCTCCGAGCTTCCACTGCGGGTAGCTGAAGTCGAACCACAGGATGTCGATCCGGCCGAACTCGGTCAGCAGCTCGCGTACCTGCTCGCGCATGAAGGCGGCATAACGCTGCATGTCCCGGCCTTCGTTGATCTCAAGCGCATCGGGATGATTGCGCTGCGGGTGGCGCGGATCGACGGTGAAATCGGGGTGATGCCAGTCGAGCAGCGAATAGTAGAAGCCGATCCTCAGGCCCTCGGCGCGGAAGGCGTCGACGAAGGGGCGCAGCAGATCCTTGCCATAAGGCGTGTTGGTCACCTTGAAGTCGGTAGCCTTGGTATCCCAGAGGCAGAAACCTTCATGGTGCTTGGTCGTCAGCACCACATATTTCATGCCCGCGGCCCTGGCGCGTCTGGCCCATTCGCGGGGGTCGTAGAGATCGGGGTCGAAATGCTCGAAATATTTCTGATAATCGGCGTCATCAAGCTCTTCGCGGCTTTTGACCCATTCATGGCGGGCCGGCAGGGCATAGAGACCCCAATGCACGAACATGCCGAAACGGTCGTGAACGAACCAGGCCTTCTTTTCCTCGGGCAACGCCAATGACTGCAGATTGCCGGCATCCATGGGATATTCCTCCTCCTGTTGATCGTCGGATCATGTCGTTTCGCGGACGATGAGTTCGGGCACGATGACGATGCCGTGCTGACGATTTTTGGTGGCGATGCGGCTGAGCAGCAGGCGCACGGCTTCCTCGCCCATTTCCCGCTTCTGCACGCGCAGCGTCGTGAGCGCCGGAGACAGAAGTTCGGCAGCCGGAATGTCGTCGAAACCGATCAGGGCGATCTGCTCGGGGATCGAAATGCCGGCTGCCCGGCAGGCCTTCATGGCGCCGATCGCATTGAGGTCGTTGTAGCAGATGAGGGCATCGATATCAGGTGTTTCCGCCAGCAATTGCGCCGCCGCCGTCTGTCCGCCGGCAGCCGTGGGATCACAGTAGACGATGTCGTGCGCCTTCAGCCCATGGGCTGCCAGCGTCTTGCGGAAGCCAACGAGACGGCTCTTGCCGCCGAAGGAGCTGCGCGGCCCGGCAATGATCGCGATTTTGTGGCGGCCGCGTTCGACCAGATGGTCGATGGCCCGCGAGGCTCCAGTCTCGTAGTCCGTGACGATCGTTCCGGCGACTTCGGGGGGAGCCTCGCGGTTGATGAGCACAACGGCGCGGTGGTGGGCGAGCGCCTTGTGCAGGGCGGCGTCGGGCAGTCGCGCGCTGCAGACGATGATCCCGTCGACCCGATGCCTGAGGAGCGCCTCGATGAGTTCCTCTTCCCGTTTGCTGTTTTCGACGACATTGGACAAAAGCAGATTGTAGCCAGCCGCACTCGCCGCATCCTCGGCGCCCCGGATGACCTCGGGAAAAAACGGATTGGTGATGTCGGGAACGAGAAGGCCGATGGTCTTCGACCGGTCGGACCGCAATCCGCGCGCAAAAGGATTGGGGCGGTAATTGAGTTCGTTCGCGGCCGAAAGAATGCGCTGCGTGGTTTCGGCACTCGCTCCGCCCTGGTCGTTCAGCACGCGCGACACCGTCATCGGCGACACGCCGGCGGCGCGGGCAACATCAGCGATGGTTATCTTGGATTCCAGGTCTTTGGGACGGCTCAATGGATTGTCTCTGAGAAGGGCGGAAATTTACGATAACGATAACTAACATAATTTCCTGAAAAGCCAAGGCTGCCTCGGCGTATCACGTGGGCGAGAGAATCTCTTTGACAAAGAATTACGGTAACGATAACGTTAGAAAAAGAGGAGAATACGTTAACGATAACCTAGAACGACATCATCGGGAGGAGAGAATGCAGCACGCCAGAATTCTACGACGGCAGGTCGTTTCGACCATTGCCGCGGCCATCCTCATCGGTGCCGGCTGGGCCGGCGCCGCGCTCGGCTTTCAGGAGGCGCCGGAACTCAAGGCGCTCGTCGATGCCGGGAAGCTGCCGCTGGTGGAAAAACGGCTGCCGAAGGAGCCGCTGGTGCTGACGCCGCTTGAATCGGTCGGCACCTATGGCGGCACCTGGCGCACGGCCACCTTCGGCGGCGGCGACAGCGAGATCGAGCGTTCGATCGGCTATACCAGGCTGGTCCGCTGGAATCCGGAATGGACCGAGGTGATCCCCGACATCGCCAAGAGCGTCGAGGTCAATGCGAACGCCACCGACTATACCTTCACCCTGCGGGAGGGCACACACTGGTCGGATGGCGAGCCCTTCACGGCCGACGACCTGGTCTGGTGGAACGAGAACGTGCTGCGCAACACGAAGATCACCCCTGCGGCACCCGACTGGCTGACGGCCGGCGGAGAGCCGGTCAAGGTCGAAAAGCTCGCCGACGACAAGGTCGTCTTCAAGTTTGCCGCACCGAACGGCCTGTTCCTGATGAACATGGCGACCGTGCGCGGCTCCGATATCCTGGCGGCGGCACCCGCGCATTACCTCAAACAATTCCACAAGGATTTCAATCCCGATGGCATCGACGCCCTGGTGAAGGCGGCCGGCGCGACCGACTGGGTCCAGCTCTTCAACAACAAGATCGGGTTCCCCGGCCGCTGGCGCGATCTGGGCCGTCCGACGCTCGATGCCTGGGTGCTGACCGCGCCCTATAATGGCACGACCCAGGTCGTCGCCGAGCGCAACCCTTATTATGCCAAGGTGGATACATCAGGAAACCAGCTGCCCTACTTCGACCGCATCACCATCGACGTGATGCAGGATACGCAGGCAATCATCCTCAAGGCGATCAGCGGCGAAATCGATATGCAGAACCGCTTCATCGAGACGACGGACGCCCGCACGGTGATTGTGCAGAACCAGCAGAAGGGCGGCTACGGCCTGTTCATCGCCCGGCCGGCTTGGTCGAACGCCCTGCTGATCACGCTCAACCAGACCCACAAGAACCCAGCCTTGCGCGCCGTCTTCTCCAATAAGGATTTCCGCATCGGCCTCAGCTACGCCATCAATCGCGAGGAGCTCAATCAGCTGATCTATGCCGGGCAGGCCAAGCCCTATCAGGCAGCGCCCCGCGAAGGCACGGCGCTCTACGACGAGAAGATGGCGACGCAATATCTGGAATATAACGTCGACCTCGCCAATCAATATCTCGACAAGGCCGGCCTGACCAAGAAAGACGGCGAAGGCTATCGCCTCGGTCAGGACGGCAAGCGCATCACCTTCGCGATCGATGCGCTGACCGGAAGCCCGATCCAGGTCGACGCCCTCGAACTGATCCAGCGCTACTGGCGGGCCGTCGGCATCGACATGCAGCCGCGCCCGGCAGAACGCTCGCTGATTTTCTCCCGCCTGCAGAACAACGAAAATGACGGCCTCGGATGGGTCGGCGGCGGGGGCTATGACTTCCTCGGCCTGCTCGATCCCAAATGGTATTTCCCGCACGAATATGAATCGAGCTTCGCCACCGCTTGGGGCCTCTACTACCAGAATCCCAAGGATCCGAACGCTCAGGAACCGAGCCCGGCCGCCAAGAAACAGATGGATCTCTACCGGCAGGTGCAGGAAGCGCCGACGCTCGAAAAGCAGCTTGAAGCGATGAAGGAGCTGCTGGCGATCACCCGGGACGAGTTCTACGTCATCGGCACCAATCTCGAGCCGGATCGCGTCGGTATCGTCAAGACCAATATGCATAACGTTCCGAAGGTCATTCCCAGCACGTCCTTCTACATGACGCCGGGACCGGCAAAGCCTGAGACCTTCTACTACCAGCAATAAAAAAGACATCCGATCGGCGGAATGGCGTCCGTGGCGCCATTCCGGCAGCAGCCCCGCCCCATCACCCAGACCGAGCGGCGATCGCCGGTTGAAGGAGCTTGAATATGGCCGGCTTCATCATCAGACGTCTGCTTTACATGATCCCGATGATGTTCGCGATCTCGGTCGTGACCTTCATCATCATCCAGCTGCCGCCGGGCGATTTCCTGACCGCGATGACCGCGCGTCTTGCCTCGCAGAACGAGACCATCGATCCCGGCGTCATCGCCGGCCTGCGCGAGCGCTATGGCCTCGATCAACCCTGGACGGTGCAATATTGGAAATGGATCAGCGGCATCCTGCTGCATGGCGATTTCGGCCAGTCCCTCGATTGGAACAAGCCGGTCAGCGAATTGATCTGGGCACGCATGGGCCTGACCATGGTGGTCGCGGTCACCACGCTGCTCTTCGTCTGGGCGGTGGCCTTTCCGATCGGCATCTATTCGGCCGTGCGGCAATATTCGCTCGGCGATTACTTCGCCACCTTCTTCGGCTTTCTCGGCCTTGCCATCCCGAATTTCCTGCTGGCGCTGGTGCTGATGTTCGTCTCGGCCCAGTATTTCGGTCAAGGCGTCGGCGGGCTGTTTTCGCCCCTCTATATCAACGCTGCCTGGAGCTGGGCCAAGCTCGGCGATCTCATCTCGCATATGTGGATCCCGGTCGTCGTGCTCGGCACCGGTGCGACGGCGGCGCTGATCCGCATCATGCGCGCCAACCTGCTCGACGAGCTCAACAAGCCCTATGTCGACATGGCGCGTGCCCGGGGCTTGAGCGAAATCCGGCTGCTGCTCAAATATCCGGTGCGGGTGGCGCTCAACCCCTTCGTCTCGACGGTCGGCTGGGTGCTGCCGCACCTCGTTTCGGGTTCGGTGGTGGTCTCCATCGTCCTCAGCCTGCCGATCACCGGGCCGCTTCTGCTCAACGCCCTGTTTGCCCAGGACATGTATCTCGCCGGCACCTTCATCCTGCTGATGAGCATGCTGACGCTGATCGGCACGCTGATCTCAGACCTGCTGCTCGCCTGGCTCGATCCACGCATTCGCAATTGCTGAGGAACGATACCAATGACCGATCAAGCCATCGCCCTGATTCCTGAACGTGTTCGCAATTCCGATGCGGTCGCCGGCCAGTGGAAACTCATCTGGCGCCGCTTCCGCCGCCACCGGCTGGCGCTTGGGGCGGGCGTCGTCATCCTGCTGATTTACCTGGTCGCCCTCTTTGCCGAGGTTATCGCTCCGGTTTCATCGCAGACCTACGATTCCCGCTACACTTATGCGCCGCCCCAGCGGCTCAAAGTCGCCGGCTACGACGCGACGGGCCAGTTTCATCCACTCTATGTCAACGGCTATTCGATGAAGGTCGACCCGATCGCGCTCAGCCGCAATTATGTCGCCGATCCGGCCGTCGTCATTCCCGTCGGCTTTTTTGTCAAAGGCGAACCCTACCGGCTCTGGGGACTGTTCGATCTCGACCGTCACCTGATCGGCCCGGTCGAGGCGGGTAAACCCTTCTATCTGTTCGGCGCCGACCGGCTGGGCCGCGACGTCTTCAGCCGGACGGTGCATGGCACACGTGTTTCGATGTCCGTGGGCCTGATCGGCGTGGCGATCAGCCTCGTCCTCGGCATCATCCTCGGCGGCATTTCCGGTCTTTACGGCGGCTGGGTGGATGACGTCATCCAGCGTTCGATCGAGCTCATCAACTCGATTCCGACCATCCCGCTATGGATGGGCCTTGCGGCTGCCGTGCCGATCAGCGCCGATCCGATCCTGGTCTATCTCTGGATCACGATCATCCTGTCGCTGATCGGCTGGACCGACCTGGCACGTGTGGTGCGCGGCCGCTTCCTGTCGCTGAAGACCGAAGACTTCGTCATCGCCGCCCATCTCGATGGCTGCTCCAGGATGCGCATCATCTGGCGGCACATGGTCCCGTCCTTCATGAGCCACATCATCGCCTCGGTCACACTCGCCATCCCGACGATGATCCTTGCCGAAACCGCACTTTCCTTCCTCGGCATCGGCCTGCGGCCGCCGGTGGTCAGTTGGGGTGTGCTGCTGCAGGAGGCGCAGAACATTCTCGCGGTCACGAGCGCACCCTGGCTGTTTCTTCCGGGCCTGGCGGTGATCGTCACGGTGCTCGCCCTCAATTTCCTTGGTGATGGATTACGCGATGCTGCAGATCCCTATGAATACTGACGCCAATTTCGCCGCGGCCGGCCGTGGGCGCACCGATCGCGACCCGCTGATCGAGGTCGACGACCTCAGGACCCATTTCTTCGGCGGCGCGGGTACGGTGAGGGCGGTGGACGGCGTCTCCTTCTCCATCCCGCGCGGCAGGACGGTCTGCGTCGTCGGCGAATCCGGCTCGGGCAAGAGCATCACCGGCCGCTCGATCCTCAACCAGGTCCCGCGCGGCGGGCGGATCGTCTCGGGCGCGATCCGCTACCGGCCCGATCCGGCAGCCCCCGCGATTGATCTCGCGGCGCTCGACCCGCGCGGCCGCGATATGCGGGCGATCCGCGGCGCCCAGATCGGCCTGATCAGCCAGGAGCCGATGGCAGCACTTTCACCCGTCCATACGATCGGCAACCAGATGATGGAGGTGATCCGCCTGCATCTGAAAATGGGAAAGAAGGAAGCACGCGAGCATGCGATCGAGACGCTGGCTCTCGTCGGCATTCCCCGGCCGGCCCAACGCATGGAAAGCTATGCCTTCCAGTTTTCCGGCGGCATGCGCCAGCGCGTCTGCATCGCGCTGGCGCTCGCCTGTCGCCCGAAACTGCTGATCGCCGACGAGCCGACCACGGCGCTCGATGTGACCACCCAGGCCAATATCCTCGATCTCCTCGCCTCGCTGCAGGCCGAATTCGGGCTCTCGGTACTGTTCGTCACCCATGATCTCGGCGTGGTGGCCGAAATCGCCGACGAGGTCGTCGTCATGTATGTCGGCCGGGTGGTGGAAGCGGGTGACGTCGACACGATCTTCCATGCGCCCGTTCATCCCTACACCAAGGCCCTGCTGCAATCGGTGCCGCGCATGCACGGGCAATCGACCGAACGGCTCGCGACCATCGAGGGCATGGTGCCCTCGCGTTTCGACCGGCCCGAAGGCTGCAGCTTTCATCCCCGGTGCAGGCAGGCGAGGGCGGGGCTGTGCGATCAGAAAGACCCCGGATCCGTCGTCATCGGTGACGGGCACGTCGCCAGCTGCCTGCTGTACGAGGGAAGACAATGATGGCCGATCCCATGACGCAGCCAAGCCCCCTGCTCGAACTGAACGATCTCAGGATGCATTTCCCCATCCGCAAGGGCGCGTTCCGACGGGTCGTCGGCCACGTCAAGGCGGTCGACGGCGTCTCGCTTCGCGTCGATGACGGCGAGACGCTCGGCATTGTCGGCGAATCCGGCTGCGGCAAGTCGACGCTCGCCCGCACCGTGCTGCGCATCTACCAGCCGACCAGCGGCGAGATCCGCTATCGCGATCGCAGCGGCGGCACGGTGGATCTCGCGGCCCTCTCCGGTCCCGCCCTCGATGAAGTCCACCGTGACCTGCGCATCGTGTTCCAGGATCCGCAATCCTCGCTCAATCCGCGTCTTCCCGTCATCGACATTATCGGCGAGGTATTGAGCGTCAACGGCATCGCCAAGGGCCGGGAACTCGAGCACCGGGTCGCCGAGCTGATGCAGAGTGTGGGCCTGCGGCCCGAATATATGCGCCGCTACCCGCATGCCTTTTCGGGCGGCGAACGCCAGCGCATCGGGATTGCCCGGGCGCTGGCGTCCAACCCGCGCCTTGTCATCGCCGATGAGGCGGTCTCGGCGCTCGATGTCAGCGTGCAGGCCCAGACCATTAACCTGTTGCAGGATCTGCAGGAACAGTTCGGCCTGACCTATCTCTTCGTCGCCCACGACCTCTCGGTCGTTCGGCACATCTCGGACAATATTGCCGTCATGTATGTCGGCCGGGTGGTCGAAAAGGCACCGACGGAGCAGATCTTTTCGCGCCCGCGCCATCCCTATACCGAAGCGCTGCTTTCGGCCGTGCCGATCGCCGATCCGAGGATGCGCCGTCACGGCAAGCGCATCCGGCTGGCGGGCGAGGTCGCAGACCCCGCGCATCCGCCTCCCGGCTGCGCATTTGATCCGCGCTGCCGTTACGCCACCGAGCTTTGCAGGCAGGAGGTGCCGGCCCTGCGCGCAGTGACGGCCGATGGGCACGCGGCCGCCTGTCACTACGCCGAATCCCTGTCGCTCAATCCCTTTGCCGACCGTATCGTTCCGGAGTTCAATTGATGCCCGAATTCATTCCACGCTCCGAGCAGCGTCCCATTGTGGATACCTCCTCCGGGACGCTCGATCTCATCTACTTCGATCTCCTCGCGCTTCCGTTGGATGGCCGGGAGACGCGGCGGCTGCCCTTGCACGAAAGCCTCTACGTCGTGCTGTCGGGGCAGGTGGATATCGAGGTGGATGACGTCAGCTTCGGGGCGGTGGGCCGGCGAGCCGATATCTGGGAAGGCGATGCGGACTCGGTTTACGCGCCCGTCAACGCCAACGTCCGGGTATCGGCTCGTGGCGGCCCGGCCGAAGTCGCCATTGCCGGCGGCATCTGCGACAGGCGCTACGCCCCGTTCCGCGTCACGCCTGAGGAGGTCGACGCGGTCAATGTCGGCTCGCCCGATACGCACAGCCAGCGGCGGATCGTCCACCTGCTCGGCCAAGGGCAGAACGGGCGCTGCGGCAATCTGCTGGTGAGCGAGCTCTATGCCGGCGAGGGCTGCTGGTCGGGTTATCCTCCGCATAAGCACGACACCGAAGACGGCGACGCCGAGACCCTGCACGAGGAACTTTATCACTACCGGTTCCTGCCGGAGACCGGCTTCGGCAGCCAGATCACCTATGACGACGACGGTCCGGTCAAGATCCTGATGACCCGTGATGGCGATACCGTCCTGGTCGATCGCGGTTACCACCCGACCGTCACCTCGCCCGGCCATCGGGGCTACATTTTCACCATCCTGGTCGGCAAACATCGCCGCGGACTGATCCAGCGCTTCGATCCCGCCCATCAGCATCTGACCAAAACCATCCCCGGCATCGATGCGATGCGCGACAAATTCAAATAGTCAGGCCATTGGCCGCCTGCCGGCTCAGTCGGCACCGCCATTTCCGTCCTAGGAGAGACGATCCATGCGCGAGCGTACGCGAATAAACGTTGATGCCGGCCAAGCCGTGCGCCCGTTCAACCGGTTCTGGCGCGGCACCGGATTTTCGCCGGCCGAGCTGCTGCTCGAACCCGAAATGCGCCAGATGCTCGCCTATATCGGCGGCCTGCCGAACGAGGGCATCCGATATCTGCGCGTCCATTATCTCTACAATCTGCTGCGCTCGACCGGCAGCGCCGGTTATGACTGGTCCCTGCTCGACCGGGCGCTCGACGTGATGATCGAACACCGCCTGAAGCCGTTCTTCGAGCTGATGGGCAATCCCTCGGGCCTTTTCACCGACTATGAGGACATGGATCAGGTCAAGCGCTGGCGGGATCTGGTGACGGTGACGGCTGATCGCTACGGCGCGCGCTACGGCATGGACGAATTGCGCACCTGGTACTTCGAAACGACGAACGAGGCCGATTCCGGCTGGTGGACCTATGGGATCAAGGGCTACACCAACTATTACGACGCCTGCGTCGCAGGGCTCGATGCGGTCGATCCCAGCCTGCCGATGGGTGGCCCAGGTACCGCCCGCACGCTCTCGCCGATCTTTCGCGCCCTGATGGCCCATTGCGACAGCGGCACGAGCTGCCTGACCGGCGGCGGCCCGCCGCGCCTCGACTACATCTCGATCCACGAGAAGGGCGTCAACGGCAGCAAGGACGACCTGACCCCGAAAACCCATGCCATTGTCGACCGCACGCTGCTCGTCGTCGATTATCTCAAGGAGCACCATCCGCGCCTTGCCGGCCTGCCGATCATCAATGACGAATGCGACCCGCAGCTCGGCTGGAGCGATCATCACAGCTGGCACGGCAAGGCCTATTATGCCGGCATCATTGCCCGCATCATCGAACAGCACGATCGGCGCATCATCGCCCCGAAAGCGGCGAATTTCACCTTCCTCAGCAATGACCACGCTTTTATCGGCGGCTGGAGCCAGCGCACGATCTTCGCCTATTTCGGTTCGCGCAATTTCACCAAGGCGCAGTGGGAGCATAAGACCGATCTGGACAGGCTGGCCACCGACATCGACACGGCGCCACCCTTCGACATCATCAAAAAGCCCGGTCTTACGTCGATGGAGCTGCTGGCGACGCTCGGCGACACCGTCTGCAAGGTAACGGCCGAGCCGCCGCTGACACCCGATCAGGATGGGTTGGCGATCCTGCCGACACGGCTGCCGGGCGGTGGTGTTTCGATCAGCCTCATCCATAGCGTCGATGCCATCAACCGTTCGGGCCGGACCGCCGTCCGCCTGGAGGTCGACGGGCTCACTCCCGGCCGCCACGCGCTGTGCCTGCTGCGCATCGACGAGGAATTCACCAATCCGATGGAAGTCTGGGAGGCCCAGCGCGACGAAAGCAATCCGCGCGGACCCTTCGAGCCGGTCGGCGCGCCGCCCGAACCTGATGAAGCGCAGTTTGGCGAACTGCGCCGCGCCCAGGAACCGGCTTTGCTGCATCCGATCAGTGTCGTTGAATGCGACGAGGGCCGGATCAGCGTCGATCTGGATGTACCCTTGCCGTCGCTGACGCAGGTGCTCGTCGTTCCCGACGCCGGCGCGTCTCCGGCCGCACCCACCGGCCTTACCGTCGAACGCTACCGTGGTCTCGGCGGCCGGGAGGAGCGCATGCTGTTCTGGGCGGCCGGCGATAGCCGCCCCGCCATCTTCTACGATGTCCTCGTCAGCAGGGATGGCGAGACCTTTGAAAAGGTCAGCCCCGCGCCGCTGATCTCGACGGCATTCCTGCACATGTCGCCGCCGGCGGGCGCGCAATACGCGGTGCGCGCCCGGGATGCATTCGGCCGCCACAGCGAGCTCTGTGCTTCTCGTCGATGAGCAATGCAACGATGGATATCGCCTATTTCACCAAGACCCTGGAAGGCCTGCCGTTACAGACGGCGGCGGAGATCACGGCGGGGCTGGGCTTCGACTGTGCCGATTTTCTTGTTCGCGAGGGTCACGCCGTCTCGCCCGACCGGCCGGAGGAAATCGTCAAGGCGGTCAAGCTTTTTGCTGCGGCCGGCCTGCGCATCCCGATGGCGACCATCGACGCCACGCAGCCGGACGATGCCGCGTCCCGACTGCTTGCTTGCTGCGGCGAGGCCGGCATTGGACAGGTTCGGCTCGGCTTCTGGCAGTATGATCCGTCGCGGCGCTGGCAGGCGCAGCTCGACGAAGCGCGCGGCGACCTCGATGGCTTCGAACACCTGGCCGACAAATTCGCCATCAAGCTCACCATCCAGCTTCACGGCGGGACCCTGCACACCTCGGGCGCGCTGGCGGCGCAACTGCTGGCCGGGCGCGATCCGATCAGGATCGGCGCTTATCCCGATCCGGCCAACCAGCTCATTCGCGAGGGCAGCGAAGACTGGCGTCTGACCCTCGATCTTCTCGATCCCTGGTTCTGCTGCATGGGTGTCAAGAATTGCGGTTGGTTTCCCGGCGCTTACGGCGCCCAAGGCCAGCGTGCCTGGCATTCGGACTGGTACGGGCTCGACGAAGGCATGGTGCCCTGGAACCACATCGTCCCGCATCTGGTTGCCACCGGCTTTGCCGGCGTGCTCTCGATGCATTCGCAATACCGGGTTCCCCGGGACCAGGCGCTCGCCAAGGCCCGCGCCGATCTTGCCCATCTCAGGCGCCTCGTCGCTGCAGCGAAAGAGTAGAACCATGCGCAGACAGGCCCCCGTCATCGCCGTCCTTTTGACCGAAAAGACCCGCCGCATGGTGCTCGACGATGCGGCGACCGCCCGGTTGAACGGCCTCGGCGAGGTGCGCTGGCCGACCGGCGCCACGATCGATGCCGCCGATGCCGACCGGTTGCTGCAGGGCGCTACGGCATGCCTGACCGGATGGGGCACGCCGCCCTTCGATCCGGCCGCGCGCCAGCGCCATCCGCAACTTGCCCTCGTCGCCCATTCGGCTGGCAGCATCCGCACGCTCGTTCCCGCCCGTCTGTTCGATGACGGCCTGCGCGTGAGCCATGCCGCCTCGAAAATTGCCGCCTCGGTTGCCGAATTCGTCGTCGCCGAAGCGCTTCTCGCCATGCGCGGCATTCACCGGCTGCATCATCGATTGCGCAGAGGCGGTGAATGGCTCGATGTCCGCGCCGCCGTGCCGCAAAGATTGCTCGGCGCCAGAACGGTCGGTATTGTCGGGGCCGGATATGTCGGGCGGGCAGCCATGCGTCTGCTCGTCCCATTCGGCTGCCGCGTGCTTGTCGTCGATCCCTATCTCGACGACGGCGGGGCCGCAGCGCTCGGCGTCGTCAGAACAGGATTGGACGACGCGCTTGCCCAGAGCGATGTGATTTCCCTGCATGCGCCCGTCCTGCCCGAGACGCGCCGGATGATCGGCGCCCGCGAACTGGCGCTGCTGCGTCCAGGCGCGCTGTTCATCAACACGGCGCGGGCCGAGCTGGTTGACGAAGCCGCATTGCTCGCCGAAATCAGGTCCGGCCGCATCGAGGCGGCTCTCGATGTCTTCGACAATGAGCCGCTGCCTCAGGACAGTCCGTTCCGCGACCCCCAGCTGACCAATGTCACCATTTCGCCGCATGCCGCCGGCCACACCGAAGAGGCACATTTCGCCCAAGGGCAGGCCATGGTCGACGAGATCGGCCGGCTGCTGCGCCGGGAGCCGCTCCAGCACGAAGTGTCGCGCGCCATGCTGGACCGGATGGCATGACCATGGACCGAAGCATCGGAGGTTCCGTGACGGCGCCGCGCATCAGAATTGTCGAGATCGATGCCTTCGAGCGCGATATCAGGCTGCGCCTGCCGTTTCGCTTCGGCGCGGCAACCCTGGAAAAGGCGCCGCAGGCCTTTCTCAGGGTGCGCGTAGAGGATGAGGCAGGGAAAACCGCCATCGGCGCCGCCGCCGAAATGATGGTGCCGAAATGGTTCGACAAAAACCCGGCGCTGACGCCGGCGCAGAATGTCGATCAATTGCGTGGCTCTATCCGCGTCGCCACGGCTGCGTCGCGGGAACCGTCCGCCCCGATGACATTGTTCGCCGCCGCCCGTCTGAACGAGATGGAAACCGTGCGGCGCCTGCCTGGAAATCCACTGGCCGCCGGTTTCGGTCCTTCGCTGATCGCCCGCGCGGCGCTCGATGCCTATTGCCGTCTTGCGGGGTTTTCCTTTTTCGAGGCGGTGAGCCGCAACCTCATCGGCATCGGCGGCCCGATGCTGCCCGGCGATATCGACGCGGATGCAGTGTCGGCTGTGCTGGCCGGCTTTCGTCCCGCCGGTTCCATCTCGGCTCGGCATACGATCGGACTTCTCGACCCGATCACCGAAAGCGAGATCGTCGATCCCGTCGATGACGACCTGCCGCAGAGCCTCGAGGCGGTGATCGCGCGCTATGGCAATCGCTGGTTCAAGATCAAGCTTTCGGGCGCGGCCGATGCCGATATCGACCGGCTGGCGCGCATCGCCGCCGTGTTGGACCATCTGCCGGACTATCGGGTGACGGTCGATGGCAACGAACAGTTCACAGCAGTCGACGAGCTTGCCGCCCTGCTGGTGCGGATCGCGGCCATGCCGCGGCCGGCGCGGCTGCGTGCGGCCATTGCCTTTGTCGAACAGCCGTTCTCGCGCGCGATCACCATGGAAACACCGCTCGGGAATCTGGCCGCGGAACTGCCCTTCCTGATTGATGAGAGCGACGATGGCGACGGCGCCTTCGCCCGCGCCCGGCGGCTTGGTTATACCGGCGTCTCCTCGAAGACCTGCAAGGGCATTTACCGCTCGCTGCTGAAAGCGATCCGCATCAAAACGGCAGGCGTGCCGGGGTTGTTTCTCTCCGGCGAGGATCTGACCTGCCAGGCCGGGCTTGCCGTGCAACAGGATCTGGCGCTGGTTTCCCTGCTCGGCCTCTCCCATGTCGAGCGCAACGGCCATCATTATGTGGCCGGCATGCAGGGCGCGCCGCAGGCGGAGAAGGTGCGTTTTGCCGCTGCCCATTCCGATCTCTACGAGCAGGGGCGGGACGGGCCGCTGCTGTCGATCCGCGACGGCCGGATCGCCATCGCTTCGCTCGGGGCCGTCGGCTACGCGAGCGGCGCTTTACCCGATTTCGGATCGATGAAGCCATTGTCGTGAGACTTGGCAACATTCAGCATAGGCAGCAGCGCTGCTCTGTTGAACTGGGAGATCGGATCACCCCGTTCCACCAATTGATATGTCTCCCGACAGGGCATCACGCTCTTTCCGAACCATTTCTGTACCTCCTGATCGGGATGCAGGACGCGCAGGCGGCTTGGGGCCGCCTGCGGGGGAGTACGTCCCGCGGTCTTGTTCCCGTGGGGGAGAGAACGCGACCGAAGAGCTTGCCGTCACCGGCTGTTGCCTTGTCGGGCAGCGGACATCATCTGTGACCTTGCCCTCGTCTTGCCTGCTCGGGCTGGAAGGCGATCGCTGCGTGATCGTTGGACGCATACGGCTTATCCCCGGCGATGTCCTGGGCCAGTCCGAGCCGGCGCAGGACCCGTTTGAGGATCTGTTCGAAATCGTCGACGAAGGTGAAGATGACGGGGATGACGATCAGGCTGAGCAGCGTCGACATCACCACGCCGCCGATCACCACGATCGCCATCGGCTGGCGGAAGCTCGAATCGCCGCCCATCAGGCTGAGTGCGGCCGGCAGCATGCCTGAGGCCATGGCGATGGTGGTCATGACGATCGGCCGTGCGCGCTTGTGGCAGGCATCCACCAGGGCGTCGAACCTCGCCATGCCCCGCTGACGTGACATGATCGCATATTCGATGAGCAGGATGGAGTTCTTCGTCACCACGCCCATCAGCATGAGCAGGCCGATGACAACAGGCATGGAGAAGCTCGTTCCGGTCAGCACCAGCGGCACCAGCGCGCCGCCGAGCGAGAGCGGCAGAGCCATCAGCAGTGTGAGCGGCTGCAGGAAATCGTGGAAGAGAAGGACGAGGACCGCATAGATGCAGAACACGCCGATTGCCATGGCAAGAGCAAAACTCTGGAACAGCTCCGAACTGCGCTGAAGTTCGCCCTGTTCGACCAGGGTGACGCCCGCCGGCAGGTGCTGGAGGGCAGGCAGCGCCTGCGCCTCACGGTTGACGTCGCCGAGGATGCGGCCGTTGAGTTCGACGGAAAGGGTGACATTGCGCATCCGATCGATGCGGTCGATCTCGGAGGGGCTGCCGCCGATCTTCACATCGGCAATCGATCCGAGATCGACGTTGCCGTTCGTTCCCGCCACCCGCATATTCTTGATGTCGTCCAGATTGGTGCGCGTCTCGGGCGAGAAGCGGACGACGATGGGGATTTGCCGCTGAGGCAGGTTGAGCTTCGGCAGATCGGAGGAATATTCGCCGTTCGTCGCCACGCGCGCAGCCTCGGCGATAGCGCTCGACGTGACCCCGAGCGCGGCGCTGCGTGCAAAATCGGGCGTGATCTGGATCTCGGGCGCCTGCCTGGCCGCGGTCGATGTCACCGCGCCGATGCCCTGCAGCGAGCGGAGCTGTTCCTCAAGCGCCGTGCTGGCGCTGTCGAGGACGTTGGCATCGTCGCTTGCGAGCGTGATCTCGAGCTTCGTGCCATTGCCGCCGCCGCCGACCTCCACACGCACGCCGGGGAGGACGGAAAGCGCCTGTCGGATATCGTTTTCGATTTCCGATTGCTTGCGGTCGCGCTCGTCGATGGGCGGCAGCACGGCAACGATCGTCGCCGATCCGACATCGCTCGTGGTGCTGGCGTCGGGGCCGCCGCCCGAGGAGGTCGAACCGACGGCGGAAAAGACATGCGTCACGTCGGGAAGCTTGCCGATAATATCCGCGGCCTTCCTGGCCGTGGCATCCGTCTGCTCGATGGTGGCGCCCGGCTGCATGGTCAGCGTAATCTGGGTTCGCGCGTCGTCGGACGCCGGCAGGAAGCCCGATTTCAGCAAGGGGATGGTCGCAAGCGACAGCGCCACGACGATGGCGGTGACGGCCACGGTCGTCTTCCGGCGGTTCATGGCGGCCTTCACGATTGATATATAGGCACGCATGATCCGGCCATCCTTCTCCTCGGTCGGATGGGCCTTCATGAAATAGGCGGCCATCATCGGCGTCAGGAGGCGCGCGACCACGAGCGAGGCGAGGACGGCGACGGCAGCGGTGATGCCGAACTGGCGGAAAATGAGGCCCGGTATGCCGCTCATGAAGGCCGTCGGCAGAAAGACCGAGACCAGCGTGAAGGTGGTTGCGATAACGGCAAGCCCGATCTCGTTGGCCGCTTCGAGAGCGGCATCGAGCGGCCTTTTGCCCATCTGCAGGTGGCGGGCGATGTTCTCGATCTCGACGATGGCATCGTCGACGAGGATGCCGACCACCAGCGACAGCGCAAGCAGCGTGACGATATTCAGGCTGAAGCCGGCGAAATACATGACAAGGAAGGTCGGTATGACAGACAAGGGCAGCGCCACGGCCGACAGGATCGTTGCCCGCCAGTCCCGCAGGAAAAGCCAGACGACGATGATCGCCAGGATCGCGCCTTCGTAGAGCATGTGCATCGAGCCATCGTAGTTGCCGATGATCGGGCCGATCGTGCTATAAGCCTCGTCGATCTGCGCGTTGGAATGCTTGGCGGCGAACTCCCTGATCGCCTTGTCGACGTCGGCGGCAACACCGCTGTCGGAAAATCCGTTCGAGCGCTTGATCTCGACCGCGATCACCGGCTTGCCGTCGAGATAGGCCATCGAGGAGCGCTCGGCGAAGCTGTCGGTGACGGATGCCACGTCATCAAGGCGAATCTGCTGGCCGTTCGCCAGCGGGATTTTCAGCCCTTTCAGCGCCTCGACCGA
Source organism: Rhizobium sp. M1 (assembly GCF_002531805.1). Lineage (NCBI taxonomy): Bacteria > Pseudomonadati > Pseudomonadota > Alphaproteobacteria > Hyphomicrobiales > Rhizobiaceae > Rhizobium > Rhizobium sp. M1. The sequence continues at coordinate 114,341 of NZ_NWSW01000022.1, forward strand.
TGGCAGGGCGCCGAGCGTGCGCAAGGTCTGGCGGGTGCCGCCGATTTCGCCGAGGCCGCCCGACGTATCCGTCTGCACCGCCTTCAGCTGCGACGATACGGTGGCCGCAGTGACACCCAGCGACGCCATCGTCGCGGGATCGAGATCCACATGAACCTCGCGATCGATCCCGCCGATGCGGTTGACCTGCCCGACGCCGGATACCGACAGCAGCGCCTTGGTCAGATCATTGTCGACGAACCAGGAAAGTTCGGTCTCGTTGAGAGCGGTGGAGTGGACGGCATAGGTGACCAAAGGGGAGCTCTGCACCGTGACCTTGCTGACGCTGGGTGTTTCCATCTGCGCCGGCAGATCGCCCTTGACGCTGTCGACGGCATTGCGGACTTCGTTCAGGGCCGTTTCGCTGTCTTTTTCCAGCTTGAAGGACACCTTGATCGAGACGGAGCCGTCCGTGATCGTCGTGGTGATATGGTCGAGATAGCTGAGTGCTGCGAGACTATCCTCGATCTTGCGGGCGACCTCGGTTTCGAGTTGTGCCGGGGCGGCGCCTTCGAGCGTGGCGGTGACGTTGATCGTGGGAAGGTCCATATCGGGGAAGTTCTGGATCGGCAGCTGCTTGAAGGCCAGGAGGCCGCCGACGGTCAGCATCACAAACAGCAATATCGCCGGTACGGGGTTGCGGATCGACCAGGCTGAGAAGTTCATCAGTTTTTCTCCGCAATCTTCACGAGGTCATTGTCCGACAGGAACGCGCCGCCCGAGGTCACCACCTTCGACGAGCGGTCGATGCCGGAGACGATTTCCACCTCGCCATTGTTGCGGCGGCCCGTTTCCACCCTGACCCTTTGCACCCGCTGATCCTCGCCTGAAGTGAAGAGGTAGCTGATCCCGTCCCGGAACACGATCGCCGTCTCGGGAACGGTCAGCGCCGGAGAGGTCTGCAGTTCGATATTGCCGGTGACATAGAGACCGGTGCGCGGACTGACGTCTCTGGGAAGCGCGACATAGACGATGGCCCGGCTGGTATCGGTGCTGATCGAAGGCCCGACAAGCCTCACCTTGCCGTCGATGACCTGGCCGTCCGGCCCGTTGATCTTGACGCTCAAGCCTTCAGAAATACGCAAGAGATAGCGCGCGGAAATCTCGGCCTGCCATTCGACACGCTGCTGGCGGACCATGCGGAACAGCTCCGTGCCGGCGGAGACGACGGCACCGAGATCGGCGGAACGGGAGGTTATGAGGCCGTCGTCGACGGCCGTGATCGTGGTTTGCGCAAGCTTGATCTTTTCGCTGTCGAGTGCGGCCTCTTCGGATGCAAGGCTTGCCGTTGCCGTCTGCTCGTCGGCCAGATATTCGACGATCTTCTCGTCGGAGAGCGCGCCGGAAGGACGCAGCTGCCGCGCCCGGTCGGCATTGGCCTTGGCCTTTGCAAGACTGGCCTTGGCGGTCTCGACGGCGGCTTCCTGCTTGCGGAGGTCGGCGAGTACGCTCTCCTGGGAAAGCCGGACGAGCGTCTGTCCCTTCGTGACCACGGACCCGACATCGACCAGGACATCGGTGATGCGCAGGCCGCTGGTTTCGGAGGCGATGACCGCTTCCTGCCACGGCTTCAGCCATCCGCTCGCCGGAACGGTCTCCGGCCAGTCCCGTTGCATCGGCGCCGTCAGAGAGACGGTGAGAGCGGTTGCAGCGGCCTGTTCCGCCATGGCAAAACGCACGGGCGAGACAAGAGCTGCCGCGACAAGCGCGGCGGCAAATATTCTGGATGGTTTTCTCAACAAAGCATTCCTTGTGGTCAAAGGCATGGGTGGCCTTTGCGTTCCGCGCGAACGCGACGAAGGACTGCCGCTGATGTCGAGGCGACCCGTCCTGGTGCGCATCCATGTCATGGCAGCATAAGTAACGGGGCGAACGTTAAGCGCGGTCAAGTTAGTGTTAAGATAGGTAAAACTTGGCCGCCCGCGCGCTTTCGTGCTGTATGGCTCGCCGGGATTAAAGACGGATAACGCGAATGAACAAGGTTCTCCTCATCGACGACGATGCCGAGCTGACGACGCTTCTGCAGGAATATCTGGTTGAGGAAGGGTATGACGTCGCAACCGATACGGACGGCCGCGCCGCCATTGCCGCGGCTGCCGGCAATACGGTCGACATCATCGTGCTCGACATCATGATGCCGCGGATGAACGGGATCGAGGTGCTGCAGCGGATCAGGAAGCTGAGCCAGGTCCCCGTTCTGATGCTGACGGCAAGGGGCGATGACGTGGACAGGATATCGGGCCTCAATCTCGGCGCCGACGATTACGTACCGAAACCCTGCTCGCCGGGCGAACTGGCGGCAAGGCTGCGCGCCATCCTGCGCCGCGCGGGTCAGCCGGCGACGGGTGTATCGACCGACACGATCAGGGCCGGGCAGCTCGTCATCCATTCCGGTAATAGAAGCGCCGAATGGCGCGGCGAGACTTTGGAGCTGACCGGCACCGAGTTCAGCCTGCTCGAGGTTCTCGCCCGCAGCGCCGGCCAGCTGGTGTCGAAGCAGGAGATTTCGAAGCGGGCCTTCGGCAAGCCGCTCACGCCGTTTGACCGCCGTATCGACGTCCATATCAGCAGCGTTCGTCAGAAGCTCGGGCTGCGGGAGGACGGGCAATCCTGGATCCAGTCCGTCCGCGGCCAGGGCTATCAACTTCTCGTGGACTGACCATGCCCCGGCTTTTCTGGAAATTCTTCAGGATTATCTGGCTGACTCTGGCGGCAAGCCTTGCTGCCATTATTCTTATCGTCAAACTCCTTCAGGCGGTTCCCTTCGCAAGCGAGCTGGACCATGAGCGGCGGACGCTCGTGCTCAACCTGACCGCAAACATTCTGGTCGAGGACGGCGAAGCGGCCGCGGCGCGTTTCGTGACCACAAGCGAAAAGACGCAACCGCTCGGCCTGACCCTGTCGAAGCCTGCCGAGGCCGATGCCTGCGCCGAGAAGAACACGGTCACCACCCGATCGGTGCCGAAGGATGGAGTTTGCTATCGGCTTTCCGTGTCGGCTCCGGCCGGTTCCACCTTCGACAGCCTTGGCCCATTCCTACCGTGGCTCACCATCCTGGTCGCCAGCACGATCGCGGCCGGCGCGCTGGCGCGATATCTCATTCGTCCCGTCGTGCATCTGCGCGATGGCCTGAGCGCGCTCGCCCATGGCCGTTTCGACTTTCGCATCGGCGACAAGATGGCCGGGCGAAAGGATGAAGTGACCGCCCTTGCCTATGATTTCGATGCGAGCGCCGCCCGGCTTCAGGAGCTTCAGGATGCGCAGCAGAGGCTGTTCCATGACGTCTCCCATGAGCTGCGTTCGCCTTTGTCCCGCCTGCAGGCAGCCGTCGGCGTGCTCCGGCAGAACCCGGCTAAACTCGGCGCCATGCTGGACCGTATGGACAGGGAGGTCGAACGGCTCGATACGCTGGTGGGCGAGGTTCTGACCCTTGCCAGGCTGACGGCGGGATCCGGCCGGCCGCTGAAGACGCAGACCCTCGACATCATCGAGCTCCTCAACGAAATCTTGGGCGACGCGGCATTCGAAGCCCAGGCGCGCGAGGTCGCGATCACGGCGAGCGTCGACGGTATCTTCCGTGCCGAGGTGGAAGGCGAACTGATCTACAGGGCGCTCGAAAATGTCGTCCGCAACGCCGTCAAATATACCGCCGAGCATTCGCGTGTGGCCGTATCCTGCGAAACGATGGCCGACCGCCTCAGGATCTGCGTCACCGATCAGGGGCCAGGCGTCGGGCGTGATGAGCTCGAACGGATCTTCCAGCCGTTTTCCCGCGGCAAGGATGCCATACCGCGCGGCGGATATGGTCTCGGCCTTGCTATCGCCAGGCAGGCGATCGAGCGTCACGGCGGGCGCGTGCATGCCTCGCTGCCGGAAGCCGGCGGCCTGGCGATCACGCTCGAGCTTCCGAGGCGGCCGATGCCTTATGGTGCGGCCGGTGGTGAAGGCTGATCAGCATCGCTCGACAGGGCGGTGCCGGATTTTACCTAACTTTACAGTTTCTTAACCGCCATTAACGCTGGCGCCGCTAAGCCTGAACCCACGATCCCGGTTCAAGAGGCTCGCCCGTGAGTACGTCGCTTCGCACAAGACTATCATCCCTCCGCTATGCCGCATCGCTCCTGACAATTCTGCTGGCAGGCTGCGTCAGCGGCCCGGATCACGTTCCCCCGCAAATGCCGCTGCCCGCCAAATTCGAAGAGGGCGGTAGCAAGAGCAACGGCAATGTCGTGACGGCCGAGTGGTGGACGGCCTATCGCGACAAGCGGCTCGACGGACTGGTGACCCATGGCCTCCGCGAGAACCTCGACGTGCTGCAGGCGCTCGAAAGCATCAATTCGGCCTCTGCCAACGTCACCGTCGCCGGCGCCGGCGGCCTGCCGAGCCTGACCGTCGGTGCATCGCATACGCTGTCCGGCGAGACGGGCCGGCTGCGCACGAGCGTCGGCACCACGAACACATCAGGCGGCGAAGCCAGCCTTTCCTGGCTGCTCGACTTTTTCGGCCAGTATCGTCGCTCCAGGGAAAGTGCCATCGCCTCGCTCGGCGCAGCCTATGCGACGGCCGACAATGCGAAGCTCACGTTCCTGAAGGACCTTATCGAGAGCTATATCGACGCCCGCTATTACCAGGAGCGCATCGCGCTGTCGCAGGCGAGTTTGAAATCCCGTCAGCAGACTTACGAGCTCACGCAGCTGCAGTTGAAAGCCGGTGCGGCCTCCCGCCTCGATGTCGTTCAGGCCGAGGGCCTGGTGCAGTCGACGAAGTCGGAAATTCCCGGCCTCCAGCAGAGCTTCACCGAGTCGGCTCATCACATCGCCACGCTCATCGGGATGCCGGCATCTGCGCTGATGGGGGAGCTGCAGAAGAGTGCGGGCCAGCCGGTCTTCCGCGGCGACATTCGCGCCGGTATTCCGGCCGACCTCATCCGCAACCGTCCCGATATTCGCAAGGCCGAACGCGAGCTGGCGGCGGCCGTCGCCGATATCGGCGCGGCCGAAGCCCAGCTCTACCCGTCGATCACCCTGTCCGGCTCGATCTCGCCGAGCTGGGTCAAAGCGTCGGGCGCCAGCGGCGGAAGTCTGACCAGCTGGTCGTTCGGACCATCGCTCAATCTGCCGATCTTCGACGGCGGCACGTTGCGGGCGAATGTCGAGATCGAAAAATCCGACGCCAGGACCCAGTATCTCGCCTGGAAAGCAGCGGTGCTGAACGGCGTCGAAGAAGTCGAAAACGCACTGACGGCTGTTCGTCGCGACACGCAGACGCTGGAGCCGCTGCGCCGGCAGGTGCAGACGGCGCAGGAATCACTCGCGCTTTCGACCACGAGCTATAAGGATGGCGCCTCGTCGCTGCTCGATGTCCTCGACGCGCAGCGTTCGGTCTCCGACGCTGAGGCAAGCCTTGCCGCCACCGTGCAGCAGGTCGCCAAGGACTATGTGGATCTCTACGTCGCCATCGGCGCCGGCTACCTCGAGCCGGAGCATGTCGCCGCCAAACCAACCGCAAAGTCGGGCTAATCTGCACTCTATCGTCTGGCACTCTCCAGAATGCGAGTCGCGAGCTTCAGATGTGGCATATCAAGCATGCGTCCGTCCACCTGGATGACACCCGCATCGGGCTGGGCGGCAAAGGCGGCGGTGACCTTCTCCGCCCAGGCGATCTCGGTGGCATCCGGCGTGAAGGCGTGGTTGATCGTTTCCACCTGGCTCGGATGGATGGCCATCATGCCGGAAAAGCCGTCGCGCCGGGCGCGGCCGACATAGGCCCGCAGTCCGTTGAGATCACGAAAATCGGGATAGACAGTATCGATTGCCGGAACAGCTGCGGCATGGGCTGCAAAGAGCGTGAGCGAGCGGGCAAGCTCATAAGGCGGCGTATAGCGGCCGTCCGTTCTGCGCGCGGTCGCAGCCCCGATCGCAGCCGGCAGATCCTCGGCGCCCCAGGTCAGGCCGCAGAGCTTGTCCGAGACATCCCGATAGCTGCCGATCTCGAAGATCGCCGATGGCGTTTCGGTCGCGATCGGCAGGATGGCAGGAGCCGCCGCGAGAGCGCTTGCAAGCTTGCGCACCGAAGTGGCGCCTTCGGCCTTCGGCAGCATGAGCGCGAAAGGCTGAAGACCGCTCAGGGCGGCGAGGTCGTCCTCGCATTCCGGCGAGGCGAGAGGATTGATGCGGATGAGGAGCTTGGTCTCGCCGGCATGGCGCTGCACGAATTCGTGGACGCTGTCGCGGGCCTTTGGCTTGTTGGCCGGCGCGACGGAATCTTCCAGATCGAGAATGACGGCATCGGCGCCCGATGTGAGCGCTTTTTCGAAACGTTCCGGCCGATCGCCGGGCACGAAGAGCAGCGAGCGCAGCTTCATGACGGTTTCCCCTTCAGCATGGCGGTACGCAGGCACTGGCAGACGATCTCGTCGCGCTGGTTCAGCGTTACATGACGGAAAGTGACGATGCCGGCATCGGGGCGGGAGTTCGAGCGGCGCAGCTCCGTCACCTCCGTTTCCACCCGAAGCGTATCGCCGATGAAGACCGGTTTCGGCATCGTCACCTTGTCATAGCCGAGATTGGCGACGAGCGTGCCGAGCGTGGTGTCGCCGACCGAAAGGCCGACGGTCAGCGCAAAGGTGAAGGTGCCGTTGACGACGATCCGGCCGAATTCGGTGCCGGCCGCATATTCGGCATCGAGATGCAGCGGCTGCGGATTGTGGGACAGTGTCGTAAAGAGCAGGTTGTCGGTCTCGGTGACGGTGCGGCGGATGTTATGGGTGATGCGGTCGCCGACCGCCCATTCGTCGAAATAGCGGCCGGCCATCAGTCCTCTCCCTTCATGACGGTGACGACCAGCTGGTTTTCCGAAACACGGACGCCGGGGGAAACCTGCAGTTTGCCGACGATGCCGTCGAAGGGCGCCCGCAGCGAATGTTCCATCTTCATGGCTTCGACCGTCAGCAGGCGGTCTCCCTTGGCGACACGATCGCCCTCAGTGACCTCCACCGAAATGACGAGGCCCGGCATGGGTGACAGGATGGCGCCATCGCCCACACCGTGATTCGCCTCGACCTCGCCTGCGTGAGGCAGGCCGATCGACCAGGCATTGCCCGCATCGAAAAGCACCGTTGTCTCGTCCATCTCGACCGCATTCGCTTCGAGGTCGGTGTATGCGCGTCCCCAGTGGAGATGACCGTCGATGCGCACGCGCACACGGCTATCGCTTGGCCCGGCGATGCGAAAGCCGGTCAGCGCAGACCAGGGATCGCCATCCATGTCCTTCGACAGTGCCGTGGCCGCTTTGTCGATGACGGTTTCATCAGGCTCGCTGGCCACCAGGCTTTCCCCGTGGCGGTCGAGGAAGCCGGTATCGATCTTTGCGGCGCGAAAATCCTGATCATTGGCGATGCGGGCGAGAAGACCGGCATTGGATCGGACCGGCCAGACCTCGATACCGGCGCAGGCGGCTGCGAGCTTCGAAAGCGCCGTCTCGCGGTTCGGCCCATGCGCGATGATTTTGGCGATCATCGGATCGTAGAAAGCGGTGATCTCATCACCCTGCTCGACGCCGCTGTCGACACGAACCGCCTGCGGCAGTTTGAGATGGTCGAGCCGACCGGTCGAGGGCAGGTAGCCGGCGGCGGGATTTTCGGCATAGAGCCGGGCTTCGAAGGCCCAGCCGTTCATGGTGATCTCGTCCTGGCTTTTCGGCAGCGGCTCGCCACTTGCGACCTTCAGCTGCCAGAGGACCAGATCCTCGCCTGATATGGCCTCGGTGACGGGATGCTCCACCTGCAGGCGCGTGTTCATCTCCATGAACCAGATGCGGTCGGGATTGAGGCCCGAGGAGGCGTCGGCGATGAATTCGATCGTGCCGGCGCCGACATAGTTGACCGCTCTTGCGGCCGTGACCGCCGCATCGCAGATCGCCGCGCGGGTGGCGGCATCAAGGCCGGGGGCAGGGGCCTCTTCGATGACTTTCTGGTGCCGGCGCTGCAGCGAGCAATCGCGTTCGAAGAGATGGACGCAATTTCCGAGCTTATCGGCGAAGACCTGAACTTCGATATGGCGCGGATTGGCGATATAGCGCTCGATCAGAACGCGGTCGTCGCCGAAGGCGGCAGCCGCTTCGCGCCGGCAGGAGGCGAGACCTTCGGCGAAATCCTCGGGTCGGTCGATGCGACGCATGCCCTTGCCGCCACCGCCAGCGACGGCCTTGATCAGCACGGGGTAGCCGACGAGGTCGGCTTCGGCTGCGAGCCTTGTTTCGCTTTGGTCCGAGCCGAGGTAGCCGGGGGTGACGGGCACGCCCGCCGCCTGCATCAATTGCTTGGCGGCGTCCTTCAGCCCCATGGCGCGGATGGCGGCCGGCGGCGCGCCGACCCAGATCATGCCGGCCCTCTCGACAGCTTCGGCGAATTCGGCATTTTCCGACAGGAATCCGTAACCGGGATGGATGGCGGCAGCACCTGACTTGCGGGCAGCTTCCAGGATGCGTGCCTCAGAAAGGTAGCTTTCGCGGGCCGGCGGCGGGCCGATGGCGATCGCCTGGTCCGCTTCCCTGACGAAGGGCAGGCCGGCATCGGCCTCGGAATAGACGGCGATGGTGCGGATGCCGAGCATCTTTGCCGTGCGGATGATGCGGCGGGCGATTTCGCCCCTGTTGGCGATGAGAAGACTTTCCATCATAGCGCGCCTCACATCCTGAACAGGCCGAAGCGCGGCCCTTTCGGGATCGGCGCATTCAGGCAGGCGGAAAAGGCAAGGCCCAGCACATCGCGCGTCTGGCGCGGGTCGATGATGCCGTCGTCCCAGAGGCGGGCGGTGGCATAATAGGGATTGCCCTCCGCCTCGTAGCCGGCGCGGATTGGCGCCTTGAAGGCCTCCTCCTCATCGGCCGGCCACGCCTCTCCGCGCGCCTCCATCGCGTCGCGGCGGATGGTGGCGAGCACCGAGGCTGCCTGTTCGCCGCCCATGACGCTGATGCGGCTGTTCGGCCAGGTGAAGAGGAAACGCGGGCGATAGGCGCGGCCGCACATGCCGTAGTTGCCGGCCCCGAAGCTGCCGCCGATGATGACGGTCACTTTCGGCACGGTCGCAGTCGCAACCGCCGTCACCAACTTTGCCCCATCCTTGGCAATGCCGCCGGCCTCATAGCGGCCGCCGACCATGAAGCCGGAGATGTTCTGCAGAAAGAGCAGCGGCACGCGGCGCTGGCAGGCGAGCTCGATGAAATGCGCGCCCTTCAGCGCGCTTTCGGAAAAGAGCACGCCGTTATTGGCGATGACGGCGACAGGCATGCCCCAGATGCGGGCGAAGCCGCAGACGAGCGTGGTGCCGTAGAGCGGCTTGAACTCATGCAGTTGCGAGCCGTCGACGATCCGGCCGATCACTTCGCGCACATCATAGGGCGAGCGCACATCCTCAGGAATAATGCCGTGAAGGTCCTCGACGTCGAGCTTCGGGGGACGCGGAGGCTGAATGTCGATATCGACCGATTTGACGCTGTTGAGGCTGGCGACGATATCGCGCACCAGAAGCAGCGCATGTTCGTCGTTTTCGGCGACATGGTCGACGACGCCGGAGCGGCGCCCATGGGTCTCGGCGCCGCCCAATTCTTCGGCCGAGATGATCTCGCCGGTCGCCGCTTTGACCAGCGGCGGGCCGGCCAGGAAGATCGTGCCTTGATTGCGCACGATCACCGTTTCGTCGGACATGGCGGGAACATAGGCGCCGCCGGCGGTGCAGCTTCCCATGACGCAGGCAATCTGGGCAATGCCTTCGGCCGACATCTGCGCCTGGTTGTAGAAGATCGCGCCGAAATGATCGCGGTCGGGAAAGACCTCGGCCTGATGCGGCAGATTGGCGCCGCCGCTGTCGACCAGATAAAGGCAGGGCAGCCGGTTCTGCATGGCGATTTCCTGTGCCCGCAGATGTTTCTTCACCGTCATCGGGAAATAGGCGCCGCCCTTCACCGTCGCGTCATTGGCGACGATCATCACCTCGCGGCCGCAAACGCGGCCGATGCCGGATATGATGCCGGCACCCGGCGCCTCGCCGCCATACATGCCGTTGGCCGCCAGCGTGCCGATCTCCAGGAAGGGACTGCCGGCATCGATGAGCAGCTGGATACGGTCGCGGGGCAGGAGCTTGCCCTTGCTCGTGTGACGTTCACGGGCCGATTGCGATCCGCCCTCGCGCGCCTTGGCGGAACGCTCGCTGAGCTCGTCGGTCAGCGCCTTGTTCTTGATGGCATTGGCTTTGAAGTTCTCGCTGTCGCGATCGATCGCGGTCGATATCACCGTCATGATGCGATGAGCTCCCGGCCGATCAGGTAGCGGCGGATCTCGTTGGTGCCGGCGCCGATATCGTAGAGCTTGGCGTCGCGCAGAAAACGCTCGACCGGCCATTCCTTGGTATAACCGGCGCCGCCGAGCGCCTGGATCGCCTCCAGCGACACCTTCACGGCGTTCTCGCTGGCAAAGAGGATCGCGGCTGCCGCGTCGGTGCGGGTTGTGCGGCCGGCGTCGCAGGCGCGGGCGACGGAATAGACATAGGCGCGTGCCGAATTCAGCGCGACATACATGTCGGCAATCTTGGCCTGCATCAGCTGGAAATCGCCGATCGGTTTGCCGAACTGCTTGCGATCGCGCACATAGGGCAGCACGACATCAAGGCAGGCCTGCATGATGCCGAGCGGGCCGCCGGCAAGGACAGTGCGCTCATAGTCGAGGCCGGACATCAGGATCTTCACGCCTTCACCTTCCCGGCCCATCAGCGCCTCGGCCGGCACCTCGCAATCCTCAAAGACCAGCTCGGCCGTATCGCTGCCGCGCATACCGAGCTTGGAGAGCTTCTTGGAAACGCTGAAGCCGGGCATGCCCTTCTCGATGATGAGGGCGGAAATGCCTTTCGGGCCGGCGGCGGGATCGGTCTTGGCATAGACGACCAGCACCTCGGCATGCGGCGCATTGGTGATCCAGAATTTGGTGCCGTTCAGAATGTAGCGGTCGCCCTTGCGCTCGGCCCGCAACCGCATCGAGACGACATCGGACCCGGCGCCGGCCTCCGACATGGCAAGTGAGCCGACATGCTCGCCGGAAATCAGCTTCGGCAGATGGCGACGCTTCTGTTCCGGTGAGGCCCAGCGGCGGATTTGGTTGACGCAAAGATTGGAATGGGCGCCATAGCTCAGGCCGACGGAGGCCGAGGCGCGCGACACCTCCTCCATCGCGACGACATGCTCGAGATAGCCGAGACCGGCGCCGCCGAATTCCTCCTCGACGGTGATCCCATGCAGGCCGAGCGCGCCCATCTGCGGCCAGAGCTGGCGTGGAAACGTGTTGCTTTCGTCGATCTCCGCTGCCAGCGGAGCAATATGATCGGCGGCAAACCGCGCCGTCGTGTCGCGGATCGCATCCGCGGTTTCGCCGAGCGAAAAATCAAACATGGCACTCCTCCCGCTAAAATATGTAGCGCGGGTTGCTAAAGGTTCAAAGTGCTCTTGATTTTGATGCGGGTAAGGCCTTCCCCTTCGAAAGCCAGGAGGTTTACCATGCGACAGTTCGCGACAGGCGACCTCAAGAAGCAGGTCGGCAATGTCACCGATGCTGCGAGCCGGGAGCCGGTCGTTCTCACCCGCCATAACAAGCCACGTTTCGTGGCCTGGCCCCGCGTCGTGCCCATCACATCGCGGAAATGCCGGACGAACATGGCGGATCCAGGCGTTGGGCGTCGTTGCGTGCCAGCACGATCTGCGCGACAGCGCAAAATCGACCAGGCAATCGCTCCAGTCGGTTTTCAGGAGGTGGCCGAAACATTCCCGGTAGCCGCTGACAAACCCGTGCCTTTTCTTCCGGCTGAGGGCATCGGGAAAGTTCTTCTGGCACTCGATCCCCAATTCCCGTTCCCACGTCATGAAATACAGCTTCAGCGCTTCGGAGAGCATCGACACGCAGCTCGCGCCAAGGATTTCGAGGGCGGTATTGACCTCAGGAGGCGGCTGAGGGCGACTGCTTCAAGTCTTCCCGTGATTTCAGCGACAACACCAACGTCATGGGATTCGTGGGCGTCGCCGTAAATCCGTAGTGCTCGTAAAAGGCCTTGGCTTCGTCGGAGATCGCATGAACCAGAAGGCCGCGAATACCCATGATATGCGCAGCCTGTCCGGTGCGCAGCACGGCGTCTTGCAACAGCGCAGCACCGATTCCCTTTCCCTGCCAGTTGCGGTCTATGGCCAGACGGCCGAGCACCGCCATGGGAACAGGGTCCGGCATATTGCGCCGGATTGATCCCGGCGCTTCGGCGACCGCGAGCGCTCCCGATGACAGGCAATAATAACCGACAACGCGTTCATCCTCGCAAACCACATAGGTTCGCGATGCGCCGCTGACCTGATTGGCCCGCGCCCGGCGGCGCAGCCATTCATCGAGACTGTCGTGCCCGCTGTCGAAGAGCCGGAGATCGTGCGCTTCGCCGAGAAGCGCTGGTGCCGACAACATTACGGCTGCCAAGGTTTGGGAGCGTTCATCAGCCGTTCGAAGCCTTCGCCGCTTGGCGGCTGGTCGAGCACGGCCAGATAGTGTTTATAGCTGTCGGGATCGACCTGCACCAATGTCTGATCGAGAAGCGCGTCTTCGGCGGCGCGCCGCGCAGCATCGATCATGAAATCCGACCGGGTTTTGCCGCGGGCCTTGGCGGCACGGTCGATCAGGACGCGAACGTCCTCACGAACCTTCAGGTTGACAGGGCGTTTTTGGGTATCGGTTGCGTTTTTGCCGGCCATGGTATTTTTTCCTTCAAGGCGAATATACCACATTTGGATACACAATGTGTATCTATTTCTTGCGGTATCGCGGGCCTGAAGCCGGCCTTTCGTTTCGCGTCGGGCATCTGAATAGAACAACCAGATATTCGACCTAATCTCCGTTCGATAGGTTGGGATCTCGAAGGTTGGTAAACGAAGTCGATGAATAGAGTGCCGTTCCGGAAATCACCGATACATCTCCGAGCACTTTGGCGGTCGCATTTGTGATGAAGATTGCCGTCATGTTCGCGAAAGCGCGAAGCCGGTCGGGTCGGGTCAAGCAGCTTGAGAGGCTTAGCTTCGATTTTCCGCTTCCTCTCGCCGGAAAGCCTCTGGACTCTTGCCCATCCATTTCCGAAAGGCGCGGAAGAAGGCGCTCGGCTCGGAGTAACCGAGTTGCACGGCAATCTCGCCGACTGTTTTCCTTGAGTTCAGCAAAAGCTCGACAGCCAAATCGCGGCGGATGTCGTCCTTGATGGCGGCATAGCTTTGTCCCTCGTCGTGCAGGCGGTGGCGGAGTGTCGAGGGCGGCATGCGCATGTCGGCGGCAAGTGCTGCAAAACTCATCCAGGCATTGGGCGTCGCCTGGTTCAAGCGGCGGCGGACGGCGGCGGCGATGCCGGCGTCGTAACGGTAGCGCACCAGAATATTGGCGGGTGCGCCGCGCAGGAACTGTTTCAGCGCCTGCTCGCTGCGCGAAATCGGCAGGTCGAGCATGGCGCTGTCGAAGCCGAGGCGGCTGATTGGTTGGGAGAAGCGCACCGGCGCGCCGAAGAACAGCCGATAGTCGGCCCCTTGCTTGGGTTCGGCGCAGCGAAAATCGACGAGGCGGATCGGAATGCGCCGTCCGACCAGCCAGCAGATGATGCCGTGCAGGATGATCCAGTAGGTTCGATAGGCGAAGGCCGAACGCGGGCCGCCGGCATCGCTGAGCTCGACTTCGGCGAGACCATCGCGGATGACGAGCCGCCCTCGGGGATCGTCGAGCACGACAGCGAGGAAGCGCAGCGCCCGGCGCAGCGCGTGACCCAGTGTCGGCGCGTGCAGCACGCAATGGCAAAGCAGCGTGAAGCTGCCGCTGCGCATCGGGCGGGCGCCCATGCCGAAGAATTCGTCGTCGAGCTCGGCAGCGATTGCCAGCCACAGCGCGCCATAGGTCTCCGCCGAAACCGGCTGGTCGATGACAGCAGGCAGCCCGACGCGAGCCAGGATCGGTGCCGTCGGCTTGCCGAGTCGCCGCAGGCTGTCGAGCGCCTCCTCGACGAAACCCGGCGCGATCATGCGTCGCTCGATCTCGGCCATCGAATCCTCGCTATGGCAAAACTGGCCGAAATTATGGAGCAGTTCTGTCATCGCTTGCAATAGGTGGAGCGAATAGAATCGCTGCTGCCGGTTGCGCCTGGAGGAGGGCGCCTGCCGGCAGGGAGGACTGGATTCATGCTGATCCCAGGAGCAAGTTTCATCGTTACCGGCGGCGGCTCCGGCCTGGGCGCGGCCACGGTGCGCGCGCTCGTCGATGCCGGCGGGCGCGTGACGATCGCCGATCTCAATGCGGGAGCGGGCGAAGCGATTGCCCGGGAATTCGGCAGCGAGGTTCGCTTCGTCAAGGCCGATGTGAGCGATGGTGAGGAAGGAGCGGCGGTGGTGGCCGCTGCGGTCGAAGCTTTCGGCGGTTTGCGCGGATTGGTGAATTGCGCCGGTGTTGCGCCGGCTGAAAAGGTGATCGGCCGCGACGGACCGCACCGGCTGGAGAGTTTTGCGCGCACGCTCGGCATCAATCTCGTCGGCACGTTCAACATGATCCGGCTTGCCGCAGCCGCAATCCGGAACATGGAGCCGGATGCGGAGGGCGAACGCGGCGTCATCGTCAACACGGCCTCGGTCGCCGCCTTCGACGGGCAGATCGGCCAGGCGGCCTATGCCGCCTCCAAGGGCGGAGTGGCGGCGATGACCTTGCCGATCGCCCGCGAACTGGCCCGGCACGGCATTCGGGTCGTGTCGATTGCGCCCGGCATTTTCGAGACGCCGATGATGGCTGATATGCCGGCGGAGGTGCAGGAAGCGCTCGGCAAGAGCGTGCCCTTTCCGCCGCGGCTCGGCCGGCCGGCGGAATTTGCCGGGCTGGTGCGCCATATCTTTGAAAACAACATGCTGAACGGCGAGGTCATCCGCCTCGACGGCGCATTGCGGATGGGCGCGCGTTAAGCATCGCCCGAGGAGGAAAGATGGTTTTGCAGGACCCTATCGTCATCATTGGTGCGGCACGCACCCCGATCGGCAGCTTTCAGGGAGAGCTGAAGGAGGCGGCGGCGCCCGAGCTTGGCGCAACGGCGATCCGCGCGGCACTTGAGCGCAGCGGCGTCGAGGCCGAGGCGATCGAGGAGGTCGTCTTCGGCTGCGTGCTGCCGGCGGGGCAGGGGCAGGCGCCGGCGCGTCAGGCGGCCGTCCATGCCGGCCTGCCGTATTCGACCGGCGCCAGCACCGTCAACAAGATGTGCGGCTCCGGCATGAAGGCGGTGATGATGGTGCATGACCTGATCGCCGCCGGCAGTGCCTCGGTGGCGGTCGCCGGCGGCATGGAAAGCATGACCAACGCGCCCTATCTCCTTGATAGGGCCCGCGGCGGCTACAGGCTCGGCCATGGGCGTGTCGTGGATCATATGTTCCTCGACGGGCTGGAGGATGCTTATGACAAGGGGCGCTTGATGGGCAGCTTCGCGGAGGATTGCGCCGAGGCCTATCAGTTCACGCGTGAGGCGCAGGACAACTACGCCATCGCCTCCCTGACGCGGGCGCAGAAGGCGATCGCGGAGGGCAGTTTCGAAAGCGAGATCGTGCCGGTCACGGTGAAATCGGGCAAAGCCGAGCAGGTGGTGCGCCGCGACGAACAGCCGGGCAAGGCCAAGCTCGACAAGATTCCGACGCTGAAGCCCGCCTTCCGCGAGGGCGGCACGGTGACTGCGGCCAATTCCAGCTCGATCTCCGACGGTGCGGCAGCCCTGGTGCTGATGCGCCGCTCGCAGGCCGAGCGTCGCGGTCTGACGCCGCTCGCCACGATCCTCGGCCACGCCACCCATTCGCAGGCACCCAATCTTTTCGCCACCGCGCCGATCGGCGCCCTGCAGAAGCTCTCCGACCGCACCGGCCTGGCGCTTTCCGACGTCGATCTCTTCGAGATCAACGAGGCTTTCGCCGTTGTCGCGATGGCGGCGATGCGCGATCTCGATCTGCCGCATGAGAAGGTGAACGTGCATGGCGGCGCCTGCGCGCTCGGCCATCCGATCGGCGCGTCGGGTGCCCGGATTCTGGTGACGCTGCTTTCGGCGCTGGAGCGCTACGATCTAAAGCGCGGCATGGCCGCGCTCTGTATCGGCGGCGGCGAGGCGACGGCCGTCGCCATCGAGCGGCATTAGCGGGGAGGAGAGCCACATGATCCTTTCCGACCTTCAGCAGCAGATCGCCGATCTCGCCCGCGACTTTGCCCGCGACCGGCTGGCGCCGGGGGCGGCCAAGCGCGACCGGGAGCATCTTTTCCCGCGCGACGAATTGAAGGAGATGGGCGAACTCGGGCTGCTCGGCATGCTGGTGCCGGAGGCCTATGGCGGCTCAGATACCGGCGTCGTCGCCTATGCCGCCGCACTGGAGGAGATCGCTGCCGGCGACGGACCCTGTTCGACGATCATGAGTGTGCACTCCTCCGTCGGCTGCGTGCCCATCCTGAAATTCGGCAGCGAAGAGCAGCGCCAGCGCTTCCTGCCGAAACTGGCAAGCGGCGAGTGGATCGGCGGTTTTGCGCTGACCGAGCCGCAGGCGGGTTCCGACGCCTCCAACCTGAAGACCCGGGCGCGGCTTGACGGCGACCACTACGTGATCGACGGCGCCAAGCAGTTCATCACGTCGGGTAAGAACGGCAATGTCATCATCGTCTTTGCCGTCACCGATCCGGATGCCGGCAAGAAGGGCATCACCGCCTTCATCGTGCCGACGGAGACGCCGGGCTACGAGGTGATCCGCGTCGAGGAAAAGCTCGGATTGCATTCCACCGATACCTGTCAGATCGCCTTCAACGCCATGCGCATTCCTGTCGATTTGAGGCTCGGGGCGGAAGGCGAAGGCTACCGCATCGCACTTGCCAATCTCGAGGGCGGGCGGATCGGCATTGCCGCACAGGCGGTCGGCATGGCGCGGGCGGCTTTCGAGGCGGCGCGCGACTATGCCAAAGAGCGAATGGCCTTCGGCAAGCCGATTTTTGAGCACCAGGCCGTCGCCTTCCGCCTGGCCGATATGGCGGTGCGGATCGAGGCGGCGCGCCAACTGGTCTTTCACGCGGCCGCCCTGAGGGAGGCCGAAATGCCCTGCCTGTCGGAAGCCTCGATGGCGAAGCTCTTTGCCTCGGAAATGGCCGAGCGCGTCTGCTCCGACGCGATCCAGATCCATGGCGGCTACGGCTATATGGCCGATTACCCGGTCGAGCGCATCTACCGCGATGTGCGCATCTGCCAGATCTATGAGGGAACGAGCGACGTGCAGCGCATGGTGATCGCCCGCAATCTATAGAACCATACCGGCCCTGTTTCCGGGGAGGGACGCACGGCCGGCAAAGGGAGGAAAGTAAAGACATGGTGGATTCCGCTCGTTTGAGCCTGCACGTCCCCGAACCCGCCGTCCGCCCCGGCGGCCAGCCCGACTTTTCCAACGTCAAGATCGCCAAGGCCGGTTCGGTGCCGCGGCCGGAGGTGGATGTCGCCTCGGAAGAAATTCGCGAGCTTGCCTATTCGATCATCCGCGTCTTAAACCGCGACGGTGAGGCGGTCGGTCCCTGGGCGGGATCGCTTTCCGATGAGGAACTGCTGACCGGGCTGCGCAACATGATGAAGCTGCGCGCCTTCGATGCCCGCATGCTGATGGCGCAGCGCCAGGGCAAGACTTCCTTCTATATGCAGCATCTCGGCGAGGAAGCCGTCAGCTGCGCCTTCCGCAAGGCACTCAACAAGGGCGACATGAATTTCCCGACCTATCGCCAGGCCGGCCTCTTGATTGCCGACGACTATCCAATGGTCGAGATGATGAACCAGATCTACTCGAACGAGAGCGATCCGCTGCGCGGACGGCAGCTGCCGATCATGTATTCCTCCAAGGAACACGGCTTCTTCACCATCTCGGGCAATCTCGCGACCCAATATGTACAGGCTGTCGGGTGGGCGATGGCCTCGGCGATCAAGAACGACAGCCGGATTGCCGCAGCCTGGATCGGTGACGGATCGACGGCGGAATCGGATTTCCATTCGGCGCTCGTTTTCGCCTCGACCTACAAGGCGCCCGTGATCCTCAACATCGTCAACAATCAGTGGGCGATTTCGACCTTCCAGGGCATTGCCCGCGGCGGTTCGGGGACTTTTGCCGCCCGCGGCCTCGGCTTCGGCATTCCGGCGCTCAGGGTCGACGGAAACGATTATCTCGCCGTCCACGCCGTCGCCCGCTGGGCGGCCGAGCGGGCGCGGCGCAATCTCGGCCCGACGCTGATCGAATATGTGACCTACCGTGTCGGCGCGCATTCGACTTCCGACGATCCGAGCGCCTATCGGCCGAAGACGGAATCGGAGGCCTGGCCGCTCGGCGATCCCGTGCTGCGGCTGAAGAAACATCTGATCGTCAAGGGCGCATGGTCGGAGGAGCGGCATGTGCAGGCGGAAGCCGAAATCATGGACGAGGTGATCGAGGCGCAGCGTCAGGCAGAAGCGCATGGCACGCTGCATGCCGGCGGCAGGCCCTCGGTGCGCGACATTTTCGAGGGCGTCTATGCCGAGATGCCGGCGCATATCCGTCGCCAGCGGCAGAAGGCGGGGTACTGACATGGCCAGGATGACGATGATCGAGGCCGTGCGCAGCGCCATGGACGTCTCGATGGCGAAGGACGAGAATGTCGTGGTCTTCGGCGAGGATGTCGGCTATTTCGGCGGCGTTTTCCGCTGCACCCAGGGTCTGCAGGCGAAATACGGCAGGACGCGCTGCTTCGATACGCCGATCAGCGAGTCCGGCATTGTCGGCACGGCAATCGGCATGGCCGCCTATGGGCTGAAGCCCTGCGTCGAAATCCAGTTCGCCGACTATATGTATCCGGCCTATGACCAGCTGACGCAGGAGGCGGCGCGGATCCGCTACCGCTCCAACGGCGATTTCACCTGCCCGATCGTCGTGCGCATGCCGACCGGCGGCGGCATCTTCGGCGGCCAGACGCACAGCCAGAGCCCGGAAGCGCTCTTCACCCATGTCTGCGGGCTGAAGGTGATCGTTCCCTCCAATCCTTATGACGCCAAGGGCTTGCTGATCGCGGCGATCGAGGATCCTGACCCTGTCATGTTCCTGGAGCCGAAGCGGCTCTATAACGGTCCCTTCGACGGCCATCACGAGCGGCCGGTCACACCCTGGTCGAAACACGACCTCGGAGAGGTGCCCGACGGCCATTACACCATCCCGATCGGCAAGGCCGAAGTGCGGCGCGCCGGCTCTGCGGTGACCGTGGTTGCCTATGGCACCATGGTGCATGTGGCGCTGGCGGCGGCAGACGATGCCGGCATCGACGCCGAGGTGATCGATCTGAGGAGCCTGCTGCCCCTCGATCTCGATACGATCGTCAAATCGGTCGCCAAAACAGGGCGCTGCGTCGTCGTGCATGAGGCGACCTTGACCTCTGGCTTCGGCGCCGAGGTCGTGTCGCTGGTGCAGGAACATTGCTTCTATCATCTCGAAGCGCCTGTCGTGCGCGTCGCCGGCTGGGACACGCCTTACCCGCATGCGCAGGAATGGGATTATTTCCCCGGTCCCGGCCGCGTCGGGCGGGCGCTTGCCGAAGTCATGGAGGCCTGAGCCATGGGCGAATTCATCATCAAGATGCCGGATGTCGGGGAAGGGGTCGCCGAGGCCGAGCTTGTGGAATGGCACGTGAAGACAGGAGATCCGGTCCGCGAGGACATGGTGATCGCTGCCGTCATGACCGATAAGGCGACGGTGGAAATTCCGTCACCCGTCAATGGCACCGTCATCTGGCTCGCCGGCGAGATCGGAGACCGTATCGCGGTCAAGGCGCCGCTGGTGCGGATCGAGACGGCGGGCGATGCCGGCGAGGCTCCGCCGATGCAGATCTCGCAGGCGTCGGTTGCGGAACCGGTCAAGGTCGAAGCTGCACTGCCGGCTCCGGCTGCTGTGGCTGCGCCGGCTCCCCCGGTTCCCGCGCCGCCTCCGGCCGATAGGCCGCTCGCCGCGCCCTCGGTGCGGCTCTTCGCCAGGGAGAGTGGCGTCGATCTCCGACAGGTGCAGGGAAGCGGACCGGCTGGGCGTATCCTGCGCGAGGATGTCGAGCAATTCCTGGCCCAGGGAACGGCTCCTGCGGCGGCAAAGACCGGCTTCGCCAGGAAGACGGCGACCGAAGAGATCAAGCTCACCGGCCTGCGCCGCCGAATCGCCGAGAAGATGGTGCTTTCCACCTCGCGCATTCCCCACATCACCTATGTGGAGGAAGTGGATATGACGGCGCTGGAGGAACTGCGCGCCACCATGAATGGCGACCGCAGGGAAGGTCATCCGAAGCTGACGGTTCTGCCCTTCCTGATGCGGGCGCTGGTCAAGGCGATTTCCGAGCAGCCCGAGGTCAATGCCACCTTTGACGACGATGCCGGCATCATCACGCGTTATAGTGCCGTGCATATCGGCATTGCCACACAGACACCGGCCGGGCTGACCGTGCCGGTGGTGCGGCATGCGGAAGCCCGCGGCATCTGGGATTGCGCCGCCGAGATGAACCGGCTGGCGGAGGCGGCGCGGTCGGGGACTGCGACGCGCGACGAACTTTCCGGCTCGACCATCACCATCAGCTCTCTGGGCGCGCTCGGCGGTATCGTCTCGACGCCTGTCATCAATCATCCCGAAGTGGCGATCATCGGCGTCAACAAGATCGCCACGCGCCCCGTCTGGGATGGCACCCAGTTCGTGCCGCGCAAGATGATGAACCTCTCCTCCAGCTTCGACCATCGCATCATCGACGGCTGGGATGCGGCGACCTTCGTGCAGCGCATCCGCACGCTCCTCGAAACGCCGGCACTCATTTTCATCGAAGGTTGATCCATGAAAGAGATTGTCTGCAAGCTCCTCGTCATCGGCGCCGGCCCAGGTGGTTATGTCTGCGCCATCCGCGCCGGACAGCTCGGTGTCGATACGGTCATCGTCGAAGCCGGCAAGCCGGGCGGCACCTGTCTGACGGTCGGCTGCATTCCCTCCAAGGCTCTGATCCATGCGGCTGAGGAATTTGCCGCCACGCAAAAGATGCTCGCCGGCAAAAACCCGATGGGCATCCGTGTCGAAGGCGCCTCGATCGATCTCGCAAGGACGATCGCCTGGAAGGACGGCATCGTCGGCCGGCTCACAGGCGGCGTCTCGGGGCTTTTGCAAAAAGCCCGCGTCAAGATCGTTCATGGCCGCGCCCACTTTCGCGACGGCAAGACGGTGGAGGTAGAGACGGAGACCGGCCAGCAGATCATCCGCGCCGAGACCGTGGTAGTCGCCACCGGCTCCGACCCGGTAGAGCTTTCCAACCTGCCATTCGGCGGCCGTGTCATTTCCTCGACGGAGGCGCTGTCGCTGACGGAGTTGCCGAAGAAGCTGGTCGTGGTCGGCGGCGGCTATATCGGGCTTGAGCTCGGCACCGCCTTTGCCAAAATGGGATCGGAGGTAACGGTGGTCGAGGCGACGTCGCAGGTGCTGCCGCTCTATGATGCCGAAGTCGTGCGGCCCGTCACACGCAAGCTTACGGAAAGCGGCATCCGGGTGCTGACGGCTGCGAAGGCGATGGGCCTTGCCGACAATGGCGAGGCATTGCTTGTCGAAACCGCCGATGGCCGTCGCGAGAGCCTGCCGGCCGACCGCATTCTTGTGACCGTCGGTCGCCGGCCGCGGACGGCGGGATCCGGTCTCGAAGAACTCGATCTCGATCGCGCCGGCCCTTATCTCAGGATCGACGATCGCTGCCGCACCTCGATGCGCGGCATCTATGCGATCGGCGACGTGACCGGCGAACCGATGCTGGCCCACCGGGCCATGGCGCAAGGCGAGATGGTTGCGGAGATCATCGCCGGCAAGAAGCGCGCCTGGGACAAGCGCTGCATTCCCGCCATCTGCTTCACCGATCCGGAGCTCGTCACCGCCGGCCTCTCGCCGGCGGAGGCGCAGGCGCAAGGTTATGAAATCCGCACCGGGCAGTTTCCGTTCAGCGCCAATGGGCGGGCAATGACGATGGTCTCGGAGGAGGGCTTCGTGCGCGTCGTCGCCCGCGCCGACACCAATCTCGTTCTCGGCCTGCAGGCGGTCGGGGCAGGTGTCTCCGAACTATCGGCGGCGTTCGCCCTGGCGATCGAGATGGGCGCCCGCCTGGAAGATATTGCCGGGACCATCCACGCCCATCCGACCCGCAGCGAAGCCGTCATGGAAGCGGCGCTGAAGGCTTTGGGAAGCGCTTTGCATATCTGAGCCGATGCTTGGCCAAGACGGCGGGTGGCGGCGCTCAGCGGAGCGTTAATCTTGTGGCTCGCGACCTCGGCTGTCAGAGCTCCGAAGCGCTGCTATCCGCTGTTCCGTTCCAGCATCGCCAGATGCTCGGAGCATACCGTCTCGACCAGCCCAAGCAAAGAAGCGGTTTGCTCTGAAAGCCAACCAAGAGCCTCCTCGCTAATTTCGTAGTGCTTGGAGTACCGCGCTTTTACATATGCCTCGTTCAGCGTGTTGAACCGCGCCGGGTTTGCCGGAGGCTTCAACTCATG